>JANYBU010000239.1 GCA_025360665.1 Nitrospira sp. | reverse complement strand
AACAACAAGATCCGCGTCATTCAGCGGCGCAGCTACGGCCTACGTGACGAGGAGTACCTGCGCCTCAAAGTCCTCACCTGCATGCTCGACCCGATATGAAATCAGGCCGAAATCACCCCCTCGGGAAGGAGAAGACCCTTTGTTTTGATGGTACGGAGAAGCATTCGTGGAATCACAGAACCAGAGTCCATCCGACGACCGCGACGTGCGCTGTCCATGTGGGCAACTGATCGCGCGTTGGACTCAGAATGGAGTAGAAATCAAATGCAAGCGCTGCCGGCGTGTCGTGCGTGTAGCCTTCAGGGCGATGAAGGGTGTACCGCCGCGCATGCTTTGAGTCAGTTATCAGCACGAGATGAATCAACCCTTGCGATGCCACGCACCGCTTCGATGACTAGACCGACGAATTTCACAATTCTCCCCGACCGCCTTCGCAACCTCACGGCTGAGCTCAGCCGGCACGCCCCCGAATCAGGCGATCGGCTCGCGCGCGCCAAAACGGAGCGCGAGTTCCTTGAGGTGGTCTGCAAACTGTTCAATCTGACCTCCACGCTCACGCCCGATCATTGCTCGTTGCTCCACTCGGAAGGTCTTCCCAAACAGATCACGCTGTTCATCAGCAGCAACCTCCATAAAGGACTGACACTCAAATTATTGGCGAAGTTTCTGGGATACTCCGAGAAGTATTGTTCCGATTTTTTCCAATCGACCATGGGAGAGTCGTTCTCCGGTTATCTCAAGCGTCGACGAACCGACACAGCCGCCTCGTTGCTGACGACCACGGACAAGTCTGTCGCAGACATCGCCGCCGCGCTTGGGTTCAGCGACCAGTTTTCCTTCAGTCATTTCTTCAAACGATCAACTGGTCGATCTCCCCGTGAGTTTCGGACAGATCGCGGTCAGCGCCGCCCCCTGCAGACCAGCGCCTCGTCCGCTCGAGGGAAACGATGACCAACACGCCGATCAGAGATGCGGATGTCTCTGTCCTGACGCTACCTCGTGAGGATCCGCCGCCCACACGCCAGCCACAATCATGGCTCAGATGGCTTACAGCAGGAGTCGCCGCCGCATTCCTTCTGGTGGCGTTGTATTGGTATGTGCCCCGCTCATCAGCTTTGCCGGAAGTAGACACGGCCACAGTGCGTCTCGCCGAGGGACATCTCCCCACCTCTCCTCTCACTGCAAGCGGCTACGTCGTGGCACAGCGCCAGGCCTCCGTGGCTTCCAAAGGCACTGGTCGCCTCGAACATCTCGGCGTCACAGTCGGGAGCCATGTTGCGACAGGAGACGTCATTGCGCGAGTCCAGCAAGACGACGTCCAGGCGATTCAACACCAGGCTCGTGCACGCTTGGATGTCGCCAAAGCGGCCCTGACGAACGCGCAAGCGGAGCTGCGTTACGCTCAACTGAGTTACGCCCGCGCCAAAGCCTTGCTGCCCAATCAGTTCATTTCGCAAGCCGAGTTCGACACTACCTCGACACGGCTTCGACGAGCGGAAGCGGCTGTGCGGTCATCCTCAGCCGCCATTGCAGCCGCTGAAGCGGATGTTCAAACCGCCAACGTGATGTTGGAAAATACGCTGATTCGATCTCCGTTCGATGGAACGGTCCTCAAGAAGTTCGCCGAGATCGGGGAAGTCGTCGCTCCCATGGCCGGCTCTGCCGGTTCACGTGGAGCGGTAGTCCTGATCGCGGATATGACCTCGCTCGCGGTCGAAACCGAAATCTCGGAATCCTCGATCACGCAAATCGCGAAGGGCCAATTGGCTGATATCATCCTGGACGCGGTGCAGGGCAAACACTACCCCGCGACGGTCGAACAGATCGTGCCGACGGCCGATCGGTCCAAGGGCACGGTGCTTGCCAAAGTCCGCTTCGTCGAGCTTGACGATCGCGTCCTCCCTGAAATGAGCGCCAAGGTATCTTTTACACCGGTCGCTCAACCGCACGATTTGGCCCAACCTCGTCTGTTCGTCCCTTCGTCCGCACTGGTACAGAAGAATGGCCGGCTTGCGCTCTACGTGCTCGAGGACGAGACCGTGCAGGAAGTCTCCGTGGAAGTAGTGTCCAAAAGCGGCGGAGACAGTGAGGTCCACGGAAGGCTGACGGCTTCAGCACAGGTGATCCTTGCGCCGTCGCTATCACTGCAAGCCGGCATGCGAGTCCACTCCCGAGAGCCCCACTGAATAGGGACACAGCCATGAATCAACCTGTTGTCGAATTCCAATGTGTGTCCAATCCTGAAAGATTTCAGTTTGTCCGTTCCACAGGGCCAGTTTCTTGCAATCATGGGGCCGTCTGGATCGGGCAAGACCACGATCCTCAATCTGGTCGCTGGCCTAGACCGCCCAACTCAAGGTACCATTCACGCGGCCGGCCTCACGGTCTCCCAGCAAAAGGAAGCGGATCTCGCCCGATGGCGCGCCCGGTACATCGGTTTCGTGTTCCAGTTCTACAATCTCATTCCGGTATTGACGGCCGCTGAGAATGTGGAACTGCCTCTCCTGTTGAGCAAGCTGACAAGACGAGAGCGATTCACGCATGTCCAAGCGGCCCTCGGCCTTGTGGGATTGAGTGATCGGATCCATCATTATCCCCGTCAATTGTCTGGGGGGCAGGAACAGCGCGTCGGAATCGCTCGCGCCATCGTCAGCGATCCCACAATATTATTGGCGGATGAGCCCATCGGCAATCTTGACCGAAGCGCAGCCCAAGCCATCATGGCCCTCCTCACGCGGCTTCATCGGGAACTCAACAAGACCATTCTCATGGTGACCCACGATCCGCAAGCCGCGGGCTACGCGCAGGAGATCCTCCATTTCGACAAAGGGAAGGTGGACTAGCCCATGACCCTGGGGACCTTGATCGTTCGCAATCTTCGACGGCATACCTTTCGTGTGACATTGACGGCACTCGGCATCGCCACCGTCATCCTCGCATTCAACCTCATCGTCACGACGGTCCGTGCATGGTACGCGAGCGTCGAGGCCTCCGTCCCAAACAGACTGATCTCCCGTCATGCCGCGTCGCTTTCCATTCATCTCCCGCTTGCCTATCGGGATCGTATCGCCACACTGAATGGAGTGACCGGCGTCACCTACGCCAACTGGTTCGGCGGTGTGTATCGAGATGCCAAGAGCTTTTTCCCCCAGTTCGCTGTCGAACCGGCTTCATTTCTGGATCTTCATGCCGAACTGTCTGTGACGGAAGAAAAGCGCCAGGCCTTCCTCAGCGATCGTCGCGGCTGTGTGATCGGCTGTCGGCTGGCGGCACTGTATGGCTGGAAAGTGGGCGATGTGATCGCTCTCAAAGGCACCATCTACCCCGGAGACTGAGAGTTTGTCGTGCAGGGGCGTATCGCGGCATCGACGCAGCCACGGATGAGACCTGGATGCTGTTGCGCTGGGATTACATGAATGAACGTCGACAACAAATAGACCCGGATCGGGCCGGCACGGTCGGCTGGTATATCATCCGCATTGCCAATCCTTCCCTTGCCGGGAGCGTGACCAGATCGGTGGATGCAGAATTAGCCAATTCCACCGCTGAGACCAGAACGGAAACTGAGCAAGCGTTTCAGGCAGGCTTTGTCGCTATGTCCGGATCCATTATCAGCTCATTAAAAGTACTGGCAATCGTGCTCAACGGCATCACCTTGCTGGCACTCGCCAATACCCTTTTTATGGCTGTGCGCGAGCGCACGAAAGAATTAGCTGTACTGCGGACGCTCGGCTTTCGACCAAGTCATCTGACTGCGCTGGTGACCGGAGAAGCCCTGCTCATCGCAGGGCTAGGATCGATCCTCGGCATCGCGATCACCATTCCAGCCACTAGCATCTACGGTGCGCTTGTCTCCGCCAAACTGGGAAACTTTTCCCAACATCTGACCCTGTACTCGAGCACATTGTTGCTGAGCGCCTTTGTTACCCTGTGCATCGCCGTCTGCGCGGCGGCATTTCCTAGCATGACAATCCTGCGCGGCAAGATCGCAGATGGTTTGCGGAACGCCGTATAGGATCCTGATCGATGAAACTTCTCTTGGTCTACAGTGTTCGAAACGTCTGGGCCCGCAGTTGTACGACGGCGCTGAGCATAGGAGGGCTGGCGCTCGTCAGTCTGATTCTCCTGGCGGTGCTCATGCTGGGCAACGGATTGAACCGGGCACTGATCGAAAGCGGTTCACCGGATAACGTCCTGCTGCTGCGCAAAGGCGCGACCACTGAGATCGCGAGTGGGATCTACCGCGACCAAGCGCACGTGGTGCGCATGCTCGCTGGAATCGCGCAGACCTCAGGTGGTGAACTACTGGCCATTCCTGAATTGGTCGTCCTGATCAGTCTTGCGAAGAGTGGGGCAGAAACTCCTGCGAACGTCGTCGTCCGGGGGACACAACCTGAAGCATTCAGGCTGCGACCACAGGTTCGCCTGATAGCGGGACGCGCCTGGCAACAGGGCACGACAGAGATCGTCATCGGCGCTCAAATCGCCAAACGCTTTCTTCTGGGAGGTATCGGTTCTCATCTGCGCGTGGGAAAACGGGAGTGGCTCGTCGTCGGCATCGCGGAGGCGCAGGGGACGGCGTTCGAATCCGAGATCTGTGGAGACGTTGACCAACTGATGGCAGCCTATGGACGAGACTCCTACTCTTCATTGACGCTTCGCCTACCTGACCCCTCCGCCTTCCAGCGGATCGATGACGCTATCGGATCGGACACACGCCTCCTCCTCCAAGTGAAGCGCGAACGCGACTACTATCGAGAAAAATCTGTCACGATGGCCACCTTCATTCGGCTCCTCGGTTTTACGTTCACCCTCATCTTCGCGTTCGGAGCCATTCTGGGAGGCACGATGACGATGTATGGCGCCGTCGCCTCCCGTACCAGGGAAATCGGCATGCTCAGAGCGCTTGGGTTTCATCCGCGCCAAATTCTCTCGGTGTTTCTCCTCGAGTCTCTCATGCTCGGAGCCATGGCCGGCCTGCTGGCAGTCGGAGCAGGCACGGCATTGCAGTTCGTCACACTCTCGACGATGAATTTCAGCACGTTCTCGGAACTCGCGTTTCGCCTGACACTGACCCCTGCATCCGCTCTGATTACGATGGCGTTCGCGCTGAGCATCAGCATGGTTGGTGGGATCCCTCCGGCGATTCGGGCCGCCCGTCTTCCTGTGACTGCCGCGTTGCACACCCCAGGCCGGTAGCGCTTATTCTCTCTCATCTCATCCTCTCTTTCCTTCCATTACAGCGTATCTGGAAAGTGAACATGCGAATCTGGCGACCAAGCATGGTCACGGCAAGCACAGCCGGTATATATGATATTGAGAATTAGTATCATAAAAGAGCGTGCGGCTCACACCACAATCCGCCAATTGGAACGCTTATCTCATCATGATGACCTCGCCAACGTATCAACCGCGCCATCTGTTGTCGGCCTGGAGCGTGTCTTTCTGCATTCACGCAATCGTGCTGGCAAGCGCAGTCGACTTCTTTCACGATCTTCCCCGATTACAGCCTGCTGTGTACCGCATGGAGTTCCTTCTAACCGACCCCAAGAGCGTGGCTGACGCAGCTACGTCTCACGAAGCAACCACCGTCACCGAACACTCCTCACTGACAGCGCCATCCCGTTCTCGCGCGACCAGCACCTCGTCCAGGCACATAATCGAGCAACAGCCTCCTACCGAAAACTCGATCGTTCAGCCGGTCGTGAACCCCGTCACCCCTGCCGCCGTGGAACAGCGAAAAATGAGCCCGTCGGCCACGACGAGCGATTCCACTCCTGTCGCAAGTCCTACCCCGAGTGATCGACATGTTGACACCCTACCCCCTGTGATCGAATCTCGTAGACCCACCACCATGAACACCTCCCGAGCGGTTGAGCGCCCACTCATGACCGCAACCCCACAAGGTGCAACAAGTCCTATCCCTATCGCGGGACAATTACCAAGAGTCTCCAAGATGACATGGCGTATCCACCGCCTCCTGCATCCGGGATTTCCAAGAATGCAGCGGAGACTGCCGACAGCCCCTCATCGCAGCCGACGGGCCAATCTTCCGTCACCACGTCACAAACTGCTTCTCAGACCACCGACGCTTCATCTCCTCCGTCACAAATGGATTCAGGTTCCCCTGCCGCCACTCCGCAACGAACTCTCGTGATGAACCATCCCGCCATTGCGCGGACCATTCCATCAAGGCCGGACTATGGATGGCTGAAGGACTTACTGAAACGTCGAATCATGAGCTTGCAAGCCTATCCTCGCCTGGCTCGCATGCAGGGATGGGAAGGAATCGTCGTCGTCCGGGCTACGATCAAGAGCGACGGCCGCTTGCTCGATGCGGTCGTGACTGAAAGCTCGGATACGCTTCTTTAGACGAAGACGCGCTGAAGCTCATGCAGCGAGCCTGTCCCATTCGCCTACAACACGACCTTGGTCAATCACACATCGAGGTGTTGATCCCGGTTCACTACAGACTCGAATGATGAAAAAAGGAAGGAACTCCATGTACAAGCAATCGATATCCGTCATAGCCGCAGTGGTGATGCTCTGCGTGAGCTGGATACCAGCCAGCGCCGCCACCCCATCGAAGATCGGCTTCCTCGTCGTCGCTCCCGACCGCGGCTTTCTCGGTAATCAGGAGGTTCGATCTCTTGTCGACGAGTTTAAGAAATCCTATACGGCAACGCTCGGGTTGGTCGGGCGAGACTACACCGGCGTAGAAAGCGAATATGCCGCATACCTCACTCGTGCGGCCCTGGAACTGAAGCAAGCCGGTATCACCGAGATCGTCGCGATTCCCCTGTTTGTCTCTGAAGCCGACCCACTGCTCAAACGAATCATACCGCTGCTGCCCGCCCACACCGGCGGGCTTCCCGTTCGTTGGGCCCCGGCCATGGCGCACGATTATCTCATCGGCCAGATTGTACTCGATCGTGTGGAGGCCTTGAGCGAGCATCCCGAATCGGAGCGTTTGATCGTTGTCGCAACCGGCGCGCTCGACGGCTCTAGTGAGAAGGCGATCAAGAGCGACACCGACAAACTCGTCGGGTATGTCACTCGTTATAAGCATTTTCGCGAATCCGAGACGGTGGTCTACTACGATCGCGAAGCCGAGAACGCGGAACAGAAAAATCAGGAGATCAAAGCATACCTGATGTCTCAGATGGCCAAGCAAGGCCGCACCTTACTGGTGCCTGCCTTCATCGGGCCCAAGTTCGATCACGCCATGTCGCTGACCAGCTGGTTGGGTGATCAATTCAAGCAGACGCACGTCGCCTACAAGCCGGAAGAGCTGCTTCCTCATCCAAACGCTTTGCTCTGGCTGAAGAAGACTGCCAACCGTGAAGCGCCTCTGACGGCGAGCCAGATCGGTATCGTGATCATGCCGCACGGATCGACCCAACCTTGGAACGATGCCGTGGAAACGACGATCCAACCTCTCATGGCGAAATACCCTATCGAGATGGCCTACGGCATGGGTGATCCCTATATCATTCAAGATGCCGTATCGCGATTGGAGCAGCGGGGGATCAGACGCATCGTCTTCGTCAGAATGTACGCATTGGATCATCAGATGAAGCCGCTCACGGACTATATCCTTGGCCTGAGCGAGCAGGCCCCGTCCGATAGTCACGGCGCAGGGCATGACCATTCAGCGACGGCGCCACTACAGATTCGCACCGCGGCACTGTTTTCGACTTTCGGAGGGTACGAGCAGAACCCAGATATCGCGCAGGTTCTCCACAAGCGGATCGCGGAACTGAGCAAAGATCCAGCAAATGAGACCGTGCTTCTGCTCGCACATGGTGAAGCCACGGAAGAAGGCAACGACAGATGGCTGGCCGTCATCAGCAAGAACATCGACCGCCTTCGGCAAGACCCCCACTGCGCCAAGCTGAAAATGATCAAGGCGCTGACGGTTCGCGAAGACTGGCCCAAAGAGCGTGAGAAAGCAGTCGCCGGCGTTCGCGCTACGATCGAGGAAGCCAGCAAGCATGGACGCGTTCTGGTCATCGCCAACCGATTGTACGGCTCGGGTCCCTACAAGAAGATGCTCCAGGGATTGATCTACGAGATCAACGAGAAAGGACTGGTCGATCCCATCCTGACCCGTTGGCTGGAGGACGGCATGACGCGCATGACGGCGGAGTTGATCCCGTCAAAGAACGAACAAGCCGCCTATGCCCATCCCTAGGGCAATCGTACCCTGGTGTGCGAAGCAGCCTCACCTCAATAGCGGTCGTTGGAGTTGCCGCTGTGAGGCGGGATGAAAAATACCGTGCCAAGAAGCATCATCTGATTGACTAAGAAATACGGGGCACGACCAACCAAGATACGGATGCGAAGGTGGCAATGTCGCCCAGTCGTCGCAAGAAATTCGCCTTATGCAAATGACTCCTGGATGGCAAGAGTCAGCGATAAGCGCTCCGCTGGTTCCTGAGATTGACACACATTCCACTATTTCAACAGAGCAAGACAAGGACGCCTACATGAACAGATATGAGAAGAACCGATTCTCGTTCACCCAAACATTCCTCTCCGTATTGGCTATCGTACTCCTGCAAACTGAGTGGGTACATGCGGCAGAAGAAACACCGAAGGCGGCCATTGCTTCCTCAGAGGAGGACTCCGCACAACCAAAATCTCCTGCATTACCATCTTCATCTAAAAACGGCCTCCGAGTCGACGACATCGTCATTACCGGTACGTGGACCCCTCACGCGCAGAAGGACTCCCCAGTTGAAATCGAACGGATCACGGGAAAAATGTTGGAACAAGCCGGAGCAACAAATATTCGGCAAGTCTTACAAGACGTTCCAGCCATTGAGTTACGCCGCAGTGCGGGTGGATTCCAAACCTTCCAAATTCAGGGTCTTGACAGTAAACACACGCTCTTTCTGATCAATGGGCAAGAACTTATCGGTTCGATAGAGGGCGCAACATTCACCAGAGACTTGCTGGCCTCACCTGAAATCGAGTCTCTCGAAATCGTTAAGGGCGGAGCTGCTGTGCAGTACGGAAGCGACGCTATCGGAGGGGTCATCAATATCCGCACAAAGAAAGCAACGCAGCCGGTTGGCGCAACTCTCATCGGCCAGTACGGCCGCTTCAACACCGTGACAGCATTCGCCGCGCCGGAATTCCGCAGCGCCGATGGAAAATTCGGCGGGTACCTCTCAGGTGGCGTCTCCAAATCTGATGGGGTTGACTACACACAGAATACTCCTGCCACAAACGGAGACCCAAACTTTTCTACCAAAACTGTGAGCGGAAATTTCGATTATGATATTTCTCATTCTGCCAAACTCTCTCTCTACACTCACTACACCGACGATGATCGGGTGAGTCGCGGGGGCACTACCGCTGCATCCACGCGAACCGAGACCAGAAGCAACAACGAACGCGCTCAGACCGTGCTCCGTTGGGATTGGAACCCCGATGCGGTCTCGACATTCACGCTGTGGGGCCACCATCAGACATTTCAAAATGACTCCCGAACCAATATTTTGAGCAGCGGGGTCCAGAATCGGATATCGAGGTTTACGCAAGAACTCTGGGAGCCGCAGTTCCAGTATACAAGACAAATCGGGCAGCAGCATCTGCTGACCGTGGGTGGCGAGCACGATATTCGGAAGATCCGTGGGCAGAATTTTGTCAACGGAAGTACGATCCGTCACCTCACAGAATCCGCCGGGTGGTTCCAAGATGA
This sequence comes from Nitrospira sp., assembly GCA_025360665.1. Lineage (GTDB taxonomy): Bacteria > Nitrospirota > Nitrospiria > Nitrospirales > Nitrospiraceae > Palsa-1315. Next base: position 5,780 of record JANYBU010000239.1, on the reverse strand, counting down.
GATCTCGGTGCTGCCCTGGATGGATCTAGTCCTCGGCAGCCGCTACACCACGAACAGCGAAGCCGGTGGGTCCTAGAGTCCTCAAACGACCCTTCTCATCAAACCCGGCGACTTCAGAGGACAATTTACCTATATCCGCGGCTTCCGAAGCCCTCGAGTGGATGAACTCAGTTCGTCGTTCATCGAAGGAGGCTTCGCAGGTATCGTCGGCAATCCCAATCTGTCGCCTGAAAAATCGACGAGCTACACCGGAAATCTCGAATACTATTTCGAACGAGCCAAGATCGGCGCATCGCTCTTTCGTCATGAGATCAGCAATCTCATTCAATTCGTCGGTGGAACCTGTCCTGCAGCTGAACTCGCAAATCTACCGGGCATCGCAGCGGCTAATTGCTTTTCGCCACAGAACGTCGCAGCCGCAACGAGCCAAGGCTTTGAGTTGGAGGCAGGAGCAAGGCCGGTCGATTGGCTCTACCTGGAAACGGGCTATATGAATCTCGACACCAAAGACGACAATACCGGGCACTATCTCTTCAATCGCTCTCGGCACGCGTGGAAAGGAAGGATGAACGTCACCTACGAGGGATGGAACTTCACAACACGCGTTCGCTACTTCTCCTCATTCGGATTCACCGATGCCAATGGGAACGGCCGCATCGATCGGAACCCGAGCGAACTGGCGCCTTCAAACGTCCAAGTTGATATGCGCCTTTCAAGAACGCTGAAGAATGGTATCGACGTATATGATGGAGCCGACAATATTACAGAGTCTCGAGTCCCAGTCAGTACCTCCTTCCCTTTGGAAGGTCAGCATCTCTACTACGTGGGCATGCGGATGGCGATGTAGAGCCTCAGGCTAGAGGAACATGGGTGGGGAAACGTGAAGCGTAGTCTGCAAAGCGCATACCCCAGCTACCACCAGTAGACAAGCATACAGCGGGAAAGAAGAACATCGGGGTTACAAGCCGACGATGAGAAGAGAACGCCACATCAAGGGCCTATCGCTGGATTTGGGTCCCGGCGTGGCAATATCACCATCCGCCGGCTTGATGCTTTCGGAGAACTTACAGCCGGTAATGACCGCAACTTCGAGGAGATCGTGCAGAAGTCACTCGTCATGAATTTAAATTTTCACAATCCAGTGGCCGATCAAGTCCTTCAGGCAGCCCTGGAGAAGGCCCAAAAGGACCCGATTGTCCGGTCAGAAATCCTCACGATCTCTGCCGGATACCTCCTGCGCAATGCGCAGAAGCGGAAGTGTGCTGTCGATGCTGTACCATTGCTCAAGGAAGCGCACAACATCTTGCCAGACCGACCCACCTCGCTGTGCTTGCTCGGCGAGGCCCACTTATTTCTGTGGAAAAACGTAGCGGCCATCGTCGCTTTAGGAGCCGCTTTGAAAATCAAGCCCGATGCCTGGGCCCACTACCTTAGCCTGGTGCTCCTTCGATCCATGGCCGATCCTGAACGACTAGCCGATCTCGAACACCCCAAACAGATACTCCCTGTCGCCAAGCAACATGTCCAACCCGCCATCGAGCTGAACCACGCTCAACCCAGCAAACACAATGGACCAGGCACGGTGTTGGGCGAACAGGACGGCGATGAAGACACAACCGAGAAGCCGCGCGCCATCGATCTCTATTCCTCGTTCAAAGGAAAGCACAGAGGCGGCACTGCGGGCACCGGGTATCCGCACAGGAAGCGGCACACGTCACACAAGCTATGGATCACAACAGCCGTCCAGGAGAAAGCATTGATCCTGCGCACTAGTCCGGCAGCACAGGCAGTCGAATCAGGACCAGGACTCGAGAAATCCGCACTCGTGGCAAAGCGTTCTTTGCACCGCATGTCCAGTCTAGGAAGGAGAATACACCGTGAGCTCCCGTAGCAACCCCATTAGACTCTGTCACACCTGTGGAAGACTGATCACTGTCAGAAGTAAGACCGGCTTCTGTCAGCCCTGTTCTGTCTCGTGCATCGCTGGGCCAAGATATTGGAAATCGACCCAAAGTCGGCGACAGCGTCATCTGCAACGCCTACGCAATCACATCACTGGGATACGAAAGCCAAAAACCATCCTGAAGGGACTGCCATGAATGCCCCGCAATCCACTGGTGCAGTATAGATGAAGCCATCATCAGTCCTCTGGAGAGTTGCTCGGACAACTCGGATTGGGATTGTCTGCTGGCGACTGAGCTGATGTCCAGCTGTGTGATCGACGAGAAGAAAGTCTCGGAAACAACCGCGTTGCATTCGCGGGAGAGGCAAAAGTGATCGCCGACACCCCTACGCTGCACAAGCAGGACGATTCGTGGTGGAGACGAAACGGGTCAGGAGGAAGCTACTGGAAAAGGCCGGCGAGGCACAAACCAAACAGATGCTGCAGAACAAGCCAGCGATTCAATCGAGGCAGGGTAAAGGCAGGAAAAATGTGCGATCTCGAAGTATCGCGCTCATAATCGGTGACGTCGCCTCTCTTGTGGCATTCGCTCAAATTGTTGAGCAAGGACTATCACTAGGTAAACTCAGGCCAACTAAGAATGCTCAGCCGGCGCCCGAAACACCGGCACAGCGGAGAAGGAATGATCGTGTCCTCCCACTCCGCGAACGGAAACCTTTCGTCTTCCTGAGGCTCCCCGCTCATTTTTTCAATTGTGCAGCCCTTCCTGATTCATTTGTCTCAGGATTGGCGAAGCCAAAGGACGTGACGTCCAGAGCCCATGGTTGTCCGACGACCATGGGATTTTGTGTTTCTCCATGTGGACTCACGCTGAAGAACACAACGGATCCATCCAACGAATATGGCATGTGGCGGACATACGGCGACACCGCACTATTCACGGAGTTCAGATCAACGTCTGGCAGGTGCCCATGACAGGAATGTTTCAAGCAAGGAAGGAGGTCGCGGATATGACGATGTGACGATCGGACAGATCCGAGGCCCTCAAACGGTGAGGGCGAACACAGGGCCTTATATTCACAATCACTGCGATGCGTTCACACTGAGCATCGCCATACAGGAGATCGAACATGAAGTCAGTATCTTCGATAGAGAGACCCTATGGTCAGCTCCGCTCTGTGCTACGTGTAGCCTTGACGGACTCGGCCCTCATCTTCGCAGGGTGCTCGGGAGATGATGCCACGCAGGCTCCAAGTCCATCCACCACCCCCATCCACGCTGAACAATACAGTAATGGCGATACCCATTTCGACAACGGAAGCAGACCGCTTTCAAACCGTGGTCGGCAGCACAGGGGAACGGTACTACGCTGCGGGATTCGACACCACCAACGGAGATCGCCGCATGGCATTGGCGCGTCTCGGTCCGACAGGCAGCTTGGATACTTCGTTTGGCCAGGGTGGCATCACCACAGTCAACGTGGCTGTGGGCGGAAAGACATTGGAGTTCGCACGAGGCGTGGTGGTACAGTCCGGAGGAAAAGTCGTGATTGCCGGACCTGTCGAGCACGATCCGACTGCGACTGGGGATGCGGCACGGGATACCGACATTGCAGTGGTCCGTTTCGATGCCACAGGAAAGTTGGATCCGACGTTCGGGGTCAATGGGGTTGTGCGTCTCGATCTCAGCACCGGGGTTGTCTCTGGCACAGCCTTTAGAGGCGATACATCATGGGGACTGACACTGCTGCCCGAAGACGGTCTCTTGGTGGTCGGTGGAACACTCGGCGATGGAGCGGGTCGCACAGACATCGATTACGCGGTAGTGAAATTAACCTCTTGAGTTCTCACTCCAAGTGCAACACTACCGGCCCTGCGGGGTTACGGAGTTGCCAGGCGAACGAGATCCTCTCGACAGATGAGTGCCGAAGCACGTGAAACCTTGAGTCTGGGGCTGACCCCAGGAGAGTCGCTGCGGACGAGGGCGAGGGTGTTGGGGCGAGCGCCCAGCACCGTGAGCCGCGAGCACGCCCGCAATGCGATGCGCACCCCCTATCGTGCCTGCACAGCCCAGACGGTGGCGACCGCCCGAGCTCGTCAGCCACGACGACCGCGCACACTGCTGGATCCCTGGCTGTGGCAGTACGTGCGGACGCAGCGGACTGACGGCTACTCGCCCGAGCAGATGGCCGGGCGTCTCCAACGCGCGTATCCTGACGAGATGCGGACACAGCTCTCGGCCGAGACCCTCTATGTGTTGCCACGCGGCACGCTGCGGAGCGCACGGTTGGCCGCGTGGCGGCAGGCACACCAGGCGCGTCGGCCTCGAGCGCGAGGCACAGACCGCCGCAGCCAGATTCCCCATATGACGCCGATCGCGGAGCGTCCTGTCGAGGTGGCCCCCCGCACCGTGCCCGGCCACTGGGAAGGCGATCTCATCAAGGGAGCCCGCAATGGCTCGGCGGTCGGCACCCGGGTGGAGCGGACCACACGCCTGGTGCTCCGGGCCAAGATGGACGGGACCGATGCCACGAGTGCCCGAGCGGGCTTTACCAACAACCTTCGCCCTGTGCCGGCCCTGCTGCGGAAAACCCTGACCGATGATCGAGGGAACGAGAGGGCCGAACACGAGCAGTTGGCCCAGCGCCGCGCGGTCCAGATCTTCTTTGCCGACCCCTACAGCCCCTGGCCACGCGGCACCAATGCAAACACGAACGGGCTGTTGCGCCAGTCCTTGCCCACGGGCACGGACCTGTCGGGCTACACGCAACGTGAGTTGAACGCCAGCGCCCATCGGCTGAACACGCGCCCGAGAACATGTCTCAACGTTGCGACGCCCCTGGAAGTCTCTGCGCACCTGCGCCTTCATGCACCCGTTGCACTTAGAACTTGAAACCGCCCCTCAAATGGCGCTCTGGGCACAACGTTTGGAACGGACGGCCACGTCACGCTGGATATCGAACAAGGCGGCGACAGTCCTCGCACCGCAATCGTGCAGCCTGATGGAAAGATCGTTGTGAGTGGCCATACCCGAGAAACAAACGACGTCGTCACGACCGTGCTGTTCCGACTGCTCTCGAACGGCCAATTCGATCCGAGTTTTTGAAAAAATTGCTGAACGTGGCATTGCTTGCGTCCGTCGCTGAAGCTTACGACATAGCCTTGCAGGGGCAAAACCTTGTGATCGCCGGCTATGGACGGGAAACGTCAACTGGAACCGTCGATATCATTAGCGCCAGATTCTTGTCAGAGGGAACATGAGATAAGACCTATGGGAACAATGGCGTGGCCGTGATCGATGTGGCCGGTCAGGATGATCGCAGCCGAACACTACAAACTTTACCGGATCAGGGTGTCTTGATCGTGGGACAGGGAAAACCAACGGCCACCACACAAGATGGAGCCCTGGTCTTGCTCACCCCCAATGGCCAGCGCGATACAAGACTTAATGGTAATGGCGTCGTACTTATAGACCTAGGCGGTCCAACTGATGCCCTCTTCGGACTTGCGCTGTCTCCCGATAAAACAAAAGCGGTGGCTGTGGGGTGGAAGGGCGTTGACACTGCAGCGATGACTCCCACGAATAATGACGATGCCAGAGTCGTCCATTTCTCCTTACCAATGGGACAATAGAAGCTCTCTCGGCCATAGCCATCGAGTCCGATGTTCATCGCCGGTGGTTCTCCGCATCCGCGGTGAGCCAGCGGCCTCGAGGTGGAGGCCTGACACGAGCACCGTTACGCTTTGATCTGTTCTGCCAGATAGTTCTCCAGCCCTACTTGCTTAATCGTTTCCAATTGCGTTTCGATCCAGTCGATATGTTGATCCACGTCTTTGGCCATATCCTCAAACATATGTCGTGTGGTGAAATCGGTCAC
>JANYBU010000444.1 GCA_025360665.1 Nitrospira sp. | reverse complement strand
ATACCCACCTCGTCTCGCCCGCCCCGCCAGTCCCGCTCCTCTCGCCTGCCCTGCGCCCCTGCCCCAGACGCGCGGACCATTGTATTTCCATCGTGCCACAATAGTTTTTCCGCGGCCTGCAAACTTTGAGGATGACCTGGTTGCATACAAGATCGCGCGCGGACGAGGCGCTCCAACAGAGACTCCGGCCCCTGTTCTTCTCCCCGACTACCCCTGCCGACAACGATACCGGTCGCACCGCTTCACTTGGCGAGGGTCCGCACATAGGCCAACACCTCTCTGCTCTGGTTCTCCGAGAGGTGGACCTTCCAAGGCGGCATGTTCGGTTTGCCGTCATGGATAGTCTTAAGCAGGTCGGCATCGGATTTCTTTGTGGTCGACGGCGATGTGAGATTAGCCGGATCCGGTCCAAGAAGCCTGTACCCATCCCCTTTGCCCTGAGGTCCGTGACAGCTGGCGCAGTTCCTGGCAAACAGGGTCTTGCCACGCGCCACATCGCCGCTCTTGGCCTTGGACTCAGCTTGTCCTTGCGCCACAGTCCCGAATAGAAGACCGCTCACAAACCCGACCGTTGCCACCCTGAGTATCCAGCTCATTTTCATGCTTCCTCCCGCTCGGTCTTGCTATACCGGCGAACGAACCCTGAACCCTGCCTTCGATTTGGTGGAGGCGTCGAACGGTCCTGCTGTGCGACAGCAGCGTGCGCTCGTTCGCCAACTCGGTCCGTTGTCGGGCCAGCCGATCCCGCACAAGTGCATCCGATCGCTCCGGCGAGGAGGGTATCTCCGAAACCTCGCCGGAACAATACCCCATCAGATGGTGAAGCTCAACAGATGTGCAGCGGAGTCAGAGCTAAGAGAGGGGACGTACCCGCCGCACACGGAGGAGGCGGTCAAAAAAGTAACATGTCCCAGTTTTTGTCGGTTTTTTGTCTCTACCTCTGAACCGTCAAGATCCGGACCATCTGCTAAGCTTGTCTTAGCAAAGACGCTGAGACCTCGCGAGAATGGGGTATTGCGATGTGGTTTCGTCATGGATACTGGCTCTTGATGACGGGGATGCTGTGGGGATGTGCGATGGTGAATGGGACACCGCCGCCTGGCTCTGCGCCATTATTTCAAACCGATGCGACCGACACAGTCGTCTTGCAAGCCGTACATCGAGAACAAGAAACGCTGCTGAGCACCTGCACACAGCACCGATCCTGTGATCAGGTGCATTTCACACGTGCAATGATCGCGTTATTTCAGAATAGAGAAGTGGCAGCGGCCTCCTTTCGGCAGTCGATTGCCGTCGCGCCGAATGGTCCATTCGCAGATTCAAGCGCGCGCTGGATTCGGTTTCTTGCCAACCGGACGTTCCAACACGCTTCCGCCGATGAGCCCAATGGGGCGTTAGCGGTGATGAAAGGGCTGGTGCGCACATGGCTGGGACAACAGCATGCGGCAAGTGCGTCCGTCACCTTCAAAAACCCGAACCTAGTAGTACACAGTCTTCAGCAGCGGATTCGTGATCGCGATAAGCGGATCGCAGAATTGACGGATCAGCTCAGTGCCCTGAAGCAGATCGATTCGGACGCGCATAGGACCAGCAAGCTCAGTCTGCCGAGGACTCCATCCCAGTGAAGCTCCCCGCGCTCCCGAGCGGGGAACTTTGGCGAAGAAGAGTAATCTCTTCTAGATAGCATCTCCACTCCTGACCACATCGCCCGACCCATGCCACAGGAGAGCCCCACCCTCTTCGTGGCCCACTTTTCGGATCGACAGATTGACCACGTCCGTGCGCCACAACGCATACTTTCCAGGGATGATCAGGTCCGGTCGGCAGTCGAGGCTTGCGAGTAGCCATCAGCGGGCGACTCCACATCCGCGACGCCCAATACGATATGGAATCTTTTCATGGATCTCCTCTCAAGAATGCACGCGGACGAGGAGATCGGAAAGGTAGAATGTTACCGGTTTCTCCTTCATCGCCTGGACTCACGCGGCTTCGAATGTCGCCTGCAACAGGTCTGATTCTACGACAGCCAGTTGACTGGAGAGTACCCCCTCACCGTCCGTCTCCTCGTTGATGCCGCGGCTGCATGGCATGCTTGAACACGTAGTCGGCCACGCGGCGGCCCTGCGCGATACCCTCAGTCTTGTCGAAAACCCAGTGGATGCCGAGATAGATGCGGCTCTGCCCGTTCTCTTCCTCCGCCTGAGAGAGCGATGAGAAGCTGCGCTCCACCACTGGCCGCACGGTTCCATTGTTGTCCCGGGTCACACCATTGAACTCGTCCGAGATGAAGGTGAACGGAATGCGATCAGTTCGATAGTACTTGCGCAGCATCTCGAAAAGCGCACCTCCAAAACCGGCGTGCCCTGACGGATAGGCCGGAAACGGCGGGGTAAAATTCGGCCCCGTGAGATTGCTGGCGGGTGCTCCGAGCGGCGAATAGGTTGTGTCTCCGGCCGTCGCGGGATTGCCGTCGCCGAGCCCGGTCGGCCCGGTCTGTTCATCGGCTTCGCGAATCCCGGTCACTGGCCGCCAGTACTGATAATAGTACTTGGATTCCCACACGGCAATCCCGGCATCCGCCATCGCGATATTCACGAGGGCCAGGAGCCGTGCGAGTTCCAGGACATTGGTGTCCGTACCCATCTTGTGGGCGATACGCATGGTGATCTGATTGTAGAGCCGCGGTGGGGCACACAAGCTCGGGGTCCCATCGTATGCCCAGTACGTCCCGATCAGAGTTTGCTCCGCGGTCCGCGTGGTCGGCGTCACAACCCCATCCACTCCCACCGCCTTCACTTCGTTAAAGGCGGCCGTATATTCCGGACTGTCCAGCCTGGGCGGCGGTGGGACCCGAAATTGTTCGGAGGTCTCCAGCACAAACGGCGTCACCTCGCCCCAGTAGGCTCCCAGGGCCAGCGGGATCACACTGATAGGGTCCTGGCGCCATTTCCCCGGCTCGTTGCTCGTGAGAAACTCGATGCCGACGCGCGGCTCAGGACGTTGTGCACCATCGTTGGCTCGCAAAGCCAGAATGGCTGTGGCGGTCCGTCTGCCCAGCCCGATGCCGTTTATCTTCACACGTCCGTCCGGAATATCCATCAGATCGGCCGCAAGTTGGTCGTCGAAGCTCGGGGCCTGCGAGGGGAAGAGCGCGACAAGCGTATCGTGGGCGGTTTGGGCGATGGCGGCTTTCATCGACGTGCCGAACGGAGCAGGCCCCACACCGGTGTAACTGTTGTACCCGCCCTCGATGGCGTTGACTGCATCGAAAATGGCGAGATGGATGATGGCCATCGCCCGGCTCGCTCGCGCCGGTCCGAGTTGCTCGCCGAAGACCCGATTCTCCCCCGACGCGACGGGCGTGTGGTCGAGCCCGGTCGCATCGATGGCGATTTCGTTCCAGTGCTGGACCATGCCGGCCGAATCAACTGCAGACCGTGGCCGACGGCGCGGATCAATCGGAACACGCGGAACTTGATGCGGATCGGCCCCAAAACGAGGCCCAAACGTGTCCACGATCCCACCGGAAAACCCACCCGCCTGGACAGCACTCGGAAGAGTCAGGATCAATATGGCTGCGAGTGCTGCAATGAGTCGCCCGGTCTGTGGCATGATCATAGCCCTTTTCCTTCTTCCTCCGACCCAGGCGCTGCCCGGTACACGGACAGACTCTCAATTTATAACGAACGCAGGAAGTACAGCACATGCTGCCGCTCGATTTCATTGAGCCGGTGGAACTGCGCGATTACTTGGTTCGCTTCTGACGGCACATACTGCCCGCCGCCTGACCCAGCGTGGGCCTGAATCGCTTCGAGCAGATCCTTTGTGCGCCCGTCGTGCAGGAAAAAGATTCGCTTCCCGAGGCCCCACAAGGGCGCTGTGCGAAATTCATCGCCCGCGGCATTGCCCTGGCTGACATCGTCGGCCAGGCCCGGCCCCATGTTATGGAGCGCCAGATCGGAGTACAGGTTGACGTCCTTATCCCGCAACGCCTCTACGGGCGATTTGCCGGTATGCAACGTCGGGGTATGACACATCGTGCAGCCGACGTCTCCGAACAACTTCCGGCCCCGGACGATGGTGTCCGTGTCAGGCGCGGGCGTCGGAGGTGCGAGCAAGCGCATGAGCACGGCAAACTTCACCACGTCGCTGGGCACTTCGAGAGGATCCGTGGCGTTGAAGTTGGTCCGATTCTCCGGTGTCGCGTTAAAATAGCAAGTCGGTGTCTCATCCCGCTCCTGGGGAAAGAGCTCGTTCGTTATTCCCTGCTCGACGTTGTAGGCTTCGCCTGAGAAGATTTCGAGCGATTTATTCTGGGCCTTCCAGCCGAATCGAGTGACCGTACCGTCATTCCCACTGGTATTGGGCCGCCCGCTCGTGCGGTTGGGGCGACCTCCAATCCCCAGCGACTGTTTCGTCGCACTGTGGGCCTGCAGGTTGGCGAGAATGGTGTCATCGTCGATGGCTTCGATTAAGCCGGCGCCGAATAGCGGCGTGGGAATGCGGAACACCACGTTCTGGCGAGCCACCGCGGTGCGGAAATCCGGTTGCTGAAGAAAGCAGCCCGGCGCATCGCTTCGCCCGGAAATCGTGAAGAGGGCATGGACTCCGCCGTCCGCCGTACCATCCGGATTATGCTTGAATCTGGCTTCGCGCACCGGACCGTCCCTCTTGATAAACGGCGGGAGGTCATTGCTCGCGCCTTCTTTCTTGGCCACCTCGACCTGCGGATTGATGGCCGGACTGGTCCCCCCTATGTCCGGGTTCGCGTGACAGCCAGCGCAACTGTCCAAGTTGAAGCGTGGTCCGAGACCAAGTTCCGTGTCAGGAATCGTGCCTTGCACCGACTGCACTTCCTCGAACTGTTCCCGACCCGTACCGAATATCCTTTGTTCCAGTTCGGTCAGCCCCGACAGCATCCCGCCTGCGCCGCTGGAGCCGGTGCGTACGCCGGGATCGCGTGCCGCAAATCGTGCGATTTGCGAGAAGGCCTCTTCGTAGAAGGACCCCGCGATGACCGTCAGCATGGCCACCGACAGCATCATGATGTAACCTGACCGCGTGATGTGTCTGTGAAAAATCATATTGGCCTCCGCTGTGTATCTGTGATCGGACTATCCCGTGTCCTCGTAAAATATCCTCGGCAGAACTAAAGTGAGCATAAGCCGTGCCTTCCACGACTATTCTCTCAGAGATGTCTATCTGCTCGAAAAACCTTCACTCCACGATTCCATTAGAACGAACCGTGCACCGGTGGGAATAGGAGAAGTGTGAGCAGAAGCCTACAGCGCGGCCGTTCCCGATGGACACCGTGGAACGATCATGAAGGCGTGATGTGGTTGAGACAGGGTCTGACTGGAGCACACACAAGGCCTGGTCGAATGGTTCCTGCACGAATCCGCCGCAGCCCCGCCTATCGTGCGGGCGTGGGTGAGGACGGACCGGACTGGACTATGTCGGTTGATCGCTCGTCGCAGGCCAGGTCTGCCGAATCTCTGCCGCCTGCTGGTCGGCTGTAACGCGCTCTCGGAGCATCCCGCTCAACTCACGCTCGGCGGAGACGCCTCCCCATCCGCGACGCCCAATGCGACATGAAACCTCTTCGTCGATCTCCTCTCAAGGCCGCGGGGGGAGGAGGCGAAAATTGGTTTCGGAGACCACCAACCCGCAAGGTACAAGGTCAAGCAATGACCCCTCTGGCTCTCTTAGCTCATTCCACCACCCGTAATCAAGACCACCTTCTCTTGAAATGACATGACTCTTCCTCCCGTGCTACAGTCCCTTGTGCAGAACGCGCCGGGCCGTCGGATCAAACCCTACAAGGTCAAGAGAACAACCTCGATACTCATGACTGACGCTCAATCTTCGATCTACTTTCTGAAACCGCCAAACCGCAAGGTGCGAGGTCAAGCAATGACCCCAGAAGTTCGCCCCGGAAGCGGTTTCTAACGTATCCACATGCGTCTCTTGGTCTTTTCGCAGATTGCCGACTGGGATTTTGGCCCGCAATTGAAAGCTTCCGGGCATGATATTGCAGCCTGGGTTCGCCCTACGTGGGAGCAAGGCCCACCGCAGGCAGTCAGTACCACCCTCTCAACAATTTTATCCCGATCCAAACCGATCCAGACACGTCAACCTAGGTTCGATACCCGGACATGGCTTGATCATGAAAAGATCCCCCGCATTCCCTGTCCCAGCGTGAATGCTCCCCAGTTTATTGAATATGTGAAGAGCTTGAACATTGATCTTATTGTGGTCTGTATCTTCCCTCAGATTTTCAAGGCGGCCATTCTCCAAACTCCTCGGTTAGGCGTCTTCAATTGTCATCCCTCACTACTCCCTCGGTATGGAGGACCAGAGCCGGGATTTTGGATGCTCAAGAACGGGGAGTCGGTTGCAGGGGTCACCGTTCATGTGATGACGGAGAAAATTGATGCAGGGGATATTGTCGCCCAACAAGAACTGATTATCGGGGAGAACGAGAATGCTGGGGAATTGTTGCAGCGACAACACTATGCCGCGGCTACGCTTCTGACAGAAGCCGTCAATGCC
>JANYBU010000443.1 GCA_025360665.1 Nitrospira sp. | reverse complement strand
ACACAACAAGTGGAGTCCCTGCTTCACTCGACGGACCAGATCCTGGATGCAGTCCCTACCCCGATCATCATGGTCAATCAAGACGAACAGGTGCAGTACATCAACCGGGTCGGACGCGACTCCTTTCAGGCCATACTTGATTCGACCCACTCAATCCCGTTGTTCGATATACTCCCCGTCGATGCCGCGGTACGAGAGCACCTGCGAAAAGAATTCAGACGTGCGCGGAACGGAGAAAATGTCGCGATCGCATCTGGGGCAGAGGATGCCGCTGTCGTCAGCACCGCCCGTGACCCGTTGGCCCCCGTGATGGGCACGGCGGAACCAAGCAACCGACAGGAGATTCAGATTGGTCCACGGCGGTATCACTATCAGTGGTTCCACATGGCGGGGAGAAACCAGGGAGAGGACCGGATCGGCCTTGTCTTCAGGGACACAACTGACGACAGCCGCCTCCAAGACCAGCTCATCCAGGCCGAGAAATCGGGCAGCCTGGGGACCCTCACAGCCGGAATCGGACATGAGTTGAATAATCCGCTCTTCGGAATTCTCGGACTGGGAGAGGCCATCGGAGAAGAAGCCAACCTCGACCGCGTCAGATCCTATGCCCGCGACATCGTCCAGCATGGTCGTCGAATGGCCGTTATTATTCGAGACTTCACCGGCGTTGCGGCCCGCGAAACATCGGACCACCGGCAACCGGTTCACCTCGAACGGGAACTCGATCAGGCCATCGCGACACTCACGGGCAACATGGACGCCTCAGGACTCTCGATCCAGAGAACCTACGCAGGAGACACCTGTGTGCTGGCACTCCCCGACCAACTCAGACAGGCGTTCACGAACGTGTTGATGAATGCCATTCAAGCGATGAAAGGCCGAGGTATCTTATGTCTCTCGACGTCCCTGACCGATACATCCGTCGTGACCACGATCGCGGACTCAGGCCCCGGCATTCCGAAACAACATCTGTCAAAACTTTTCGATCCGTTCTTTACCACGAAGGGACAAGGTGAAGGATCCGGACTCGGCCTGACCGTCGCGCGCCGGATCATCAAGAAATTTGGAGGGGACATCAGAATTGAGAGCCAGGAGGGGAGCGGCACCTCGTGCATCGTGACCCTCCCTGCAATTCCTCTTCTGCCACCCCCACAGGAGGCTTCATGCACCGAGTCAACGTCTCGCTCTACGCCGCAGCCCTCACCGTCCTAATCTTTGGGCTGTGGTGGACGCCCTATGCCCTATCCGCAAAGGAACGCCCTGGATCGTCCGGCATCCCACCGGAGAAAGTGGCGGGCTATATCTATGCTGTCATCAAGGCCGATCGCACGCTGTACACGACGGAGATCGTCAATCGACTCCAGGCGAAAGGCATCACCACGGCGTCTGAACATTGGGAGCAGGAGAACGCCCTCATGTTGCCGGCCCAGTTTCTCCAGCATTCGGGTAAGCTGGCAGCCGAGAGCGGAAGCGGGATCCGGTATCGACTTATCAGTCTCTGGCCTATTTACCGGCGCAACGCTCCGGCGAGCGACCTTGAGCGCAACGCGTTGGAGTCTCTCCGGAAGAATCCCGACGTGCCGGTCACCGGAATCGTGACCAGTGGGCGCCAACAATACTTTCAGGCGATCTATCCCGACCTCGCCGTCTCACAGGCCTGTATCGACTGCCACAATGCTCATCTGCTCAGCCCGAAACGGGACTTTAAACTCAACGATATGATGGGCGGGATCGCCATCACCATTCCGCTGGAATAGGGCTATCGATGGCCGCGCGAGACAGACGGGACGAGCGAGACGAGCGAACGGGTAAAACGTCAGCCAATGCATGAATTGATTCATTGATTCATCGGACCATTGATTCAATGGTGCAATGGATCAATCGTCAATCATCCTGCGAAATACGCTTCACGAGGAACGCGCTTTCGAGCGGTGTCGCGATGAACCGGCATGAATACGGCGGGCTAGGACGGTGTGGCAGGACCAGCGGATGTGCCTGTTTCAGCGTTGTGATATTCCTCCCTGTAAATCTGGATGGTGGTCATCAACAGACTCACCAGAACCGGCCCGACAAAGAGCCCGATGAGGCCGTAGAGTGCCAGCCCGCCGAGGACGCTGAATACGAGGAAGAGCACGGGGATCTGGGCCGCCTGTCCGATCAACCAGGGTCGAAGAAACTGATCGATCATCACCACCACGCCGATTCCCCAGCCCAACATGGCCAGCGCTTTCCAGAGCGGACCGACCATGAGGAAGTAGAGCACGACCGGCCCCCACACCAATGCAGTCCCGCCGAAGGGAAGCGGCGCAAGGATCACCGTCACCGCCGTCAGTACGACGGGAAAAGGCATGCCGAGGACCACGTAGGCCAGCCCTGCCACGAGACCTTGTACGATCGCGGTCAGGCCTATCCCCTTCACCACGGCACGAATGGTCTGATCCATGCGATCGACGATTCGCTGCTTATGGGACTCTTCCAGTGGAATCACTTCCTGAAGAGACGCCAACCATTGCTTCCCATCCTTGAAGAGAAAAAACAGGGCAAAGAGCATGAGAAAGAAATCCGTCACCAGCAGAAAGGCGTTCTTCAGCAGATCGCCGACCTGATCGAGAAAGAAACGGGTCAGGAACGTCGCGGCCGAGAGAAGCCCCTGTTCCAGGGAATCAGGCGTCAATAATACGTTGCCACTGACCCGCTGGAGGAGTCCTCCGATGACCGGCCACGTGCCCAATTGCTCCGGCAGCTTATGGAGAGCCCCACTCGAGATCCACTCGCGAATGGTCTGTTCGGCAGTACTGGCTTCGCGTACCAATAACACCCCCATCATCGAAATCGGAATCACCACGAGAGCCAGAACCAAGAGGGTAAGACAGGAGGCCGAAACGACCTCTCGGCCACGAACGAACGCCGTGAAGCGTACATGAAGTGGAAACGTGAGATGGGCAAGGAGCGCGGCCCAGAGGACGGGGAAGAGAAACGGCCGAAACATCAGGACGATCTGATACAGGAGCAACAGAAGGAGAGCGAAGAACACGGCGGTGAAGACCTGCGGCTTCGTCATGGATTGGATACGAACAGGAGAGAACCGGCAGACCTATCGGTGCACTTTGCCGCTGGGCGCTTTATTTATCAAGCACCACGACCTGCTTGGCCCGGTGTGCGGAGAGATCACTGACGCTGCCCGGCAACTTTGGAAGCTCGTCGGGCCAGGCGGTCACCCCCATATCCGTCTCACCTTGGAGCTTGGCACCTTCTTCCATGATGAGCACCGGCGTATGAACCTCTCCGATGAGCGTCGCCGTCTTCATCAACTGGACTCGCTCCATCGCCGTCACCTTCGCCTTGATGCGACCGCTGCTGATCACCGTGCCTGCCGTAATCGTTCCCTGCACCAATCCATCCTCGCCAATGATGACTTGCCCTTTGGTCTGAATTTCGCCGTCGAGGCGGCCATCGATTCGCACCGTCCCCTCAACATGGATCTCGCCTTTCAACAAGACCCCTTTGGCCAAGAGGGTAATGTTGTCATCTCCAGCAAAGCTATTATTCCTCATGCGTCATTCCCCCTTCACACCCGATCGTTGACGCCAGCTTACACTATTCCTCTCAGCGAGGCCTAGGAAAATCCAAAGGTATGCCGGAGCCGTTCCCACATTCCCCCTCCATGTACCTCACAATAGACGCTGGGCTCCGTGCCCTCGATGAACACCTCCGATACCTGCTCGGGACACTGAAACGTGGCCAACTGCCCGGTCTTCGGATCGATGTCGCGGGTGACCACACCGGGCGGCATCACGAATGCGGGGACATTGGGCGGGATCACCCGGCGCGCGAGATCCATCCAAATCGGTAGGGCCGCCTGCGATCCCGTGAGACGCAGAGGTCGTTCATCGTCGAATCCCACCCAGACCCCGATCACCACTTCGGACGTGTAGCCCACGAACCAGGCGTCGCGATAGCCGTCGGTTGTGCCGGTTTTCCCGGCCACCGCGCCTTGGAGTCCGATTACTTTGGCTTTGCTCGCAGTGCCCCGCTGGATGACACCTTCGAGGAGAGACGTCAACACATAGGCCCCTTGCGGCGAGGTCGCCTGTTGCCGATCCGGCACGGCATTCCAGACAATGTCTCCCTGTCGATCCCTGGTCGATCTCACCGCAGTCGGCTGGACGGCAATCCCTCCGTTGGCGACCGCTCCATACGCCGCTGTAATCTCCATCAACGACACCGACGAACTGCCCAAGGCCACCGACGAAAGATCATCGCCAATGGCACTCGTCACGCCAAGACGGTGCAGCAGCTGCACGATCGGCTTGGTCCCCACGGCCTTGGCCGCCTGCACCGCCGGCACATTGAACGACTGCTCCAACGCATTCCGCAAAGTGACATGCCCGTGAAATTGTTTGTCGTAGTTCTGCGGAGACCAGGGACCGGCCTCCGATTCAAACGTCACCGGCTCGTCCGCCAACAAGCTCGCCGCGGTCAAGTGGCCGGCTTGACCCTCCCGGGCTGCTTCCAGCGCCGCAAGATAGACGAAGGGTTTGAAGAGAGAGCCCGGTTGCCGCCGCGCCTGAACGGCGCGATTGAATTGACTCCGCCGGTAGTCCCGCCCTCCGACCAACGCCAGCACAGACCCGGTCTTGGGATCGAGCACCACCACCGCCCCTTGCACCGATTCCAGTGAACTGTTGAGATGGGGATGCGCAGCCTCTAACTTGGCCAGTCCCTTTCCCAACGATTCGGTGGCCGCCTGCTGGATCATGGGATCGAGTGTGCTATCGATCCGCAAGCCCTCCGGCAAGGGGACCACGCCTGCCTCTTCCACCTGCCGAAGCACGGCATCGACGAAGTAGGGCGCATCGGTCAGGACGTCCTCTGACGGAGTGACTCGCACCGGTTCATTGACGGCAAGCTTCCAGGCCTCCTCCGTCAGGAGACCCGTCTCCCGCAGCCGCCGCAACACGACATCACGCCGCTGTTTCGCCAGCTCAGGATGTTTCGTCGGCGCATAACTGTTGGGCCCTTTGATCAGGCCTGCGATCATCGCCACCTCTTCGACCGTCAATTCCTGAAGAATCTTGCCGAAATAGCGATGGGCGGCCTCGCTCACCCCGTAGATCGAGACGAATCCCGCCTGCCCGAGATAGATTTCATTCAGATAGCTTTCGAGGATGTCCTGTTTCGTATACTTCACTTCCAGTACCAACGCCGCCAGGGCCTCCTTGAATTTTCGTCCCATCGTCCGCTGCGGCGAGTAAAATAAATTTTTCGCCAGTTGTTGCGTGATCGTGCTGCCGCCCTGCACCACACCGCCCTTCGTGAAATTGGTCCAAATCGCCCGTCCTACGGCAACCGGATCGATGCCGAAATGGGAATAGAACCGGCGATCTTCGATGGTCAGGACCGTCTCAATGATCCGTGGAGGAATCTGCGCCAACGGAATCCATTCGCGCACTTGGCGTGACTCACCACGCACACCACTCAAGAGTTCCGGCTCCAGAAAGATGGGAAAGAGCGGTGTCCCATCAAGCGGAGACAGAACATCCGTCACTCGCCCCTGATCCAACGGCATCGTCACCATCGTCGCGCCGACATGGCCCTCCGGCTGCGGATGGAGATAGACCGTCAGGGCCTCATCGGTCAGCTGATAGTCCCCGGGAGACTGCACCGGCACTGTCACTCGTCGATATCCCAGCCGTTGCAGCCGCTCAAGAAGGTGACTGTGCGCAATCGAGAAATTGGGTTGCAACAGGAAGGGTCCACTGTACAGACGCAGAGGAGGATGCTCGTCGCTCTTGGGCAGTTCAAGGAAGGTCGCCAGATACGCACCATAGAGCGCAACGATGAGACCGAGCGCGGCGACGAGTCCCGCCAGCAACAAGCTCGCATATGTTGCCCATCGTACAGGTCTATTTTCAGCCATGGGCTCCGATCTTCTGAGGCAGAAGCGAGCCGACAACCATTCCCGTCGCCGCCACAAGAAGCCCGACCAGTTGCGGAGGCCAGATCGAATCGGACGGACCGAACAGTTCCAGCCCCATCCAGGTCATCAGCCCGGCCACGAGGGCGCACAAAGCCCCTTGCGTCGTCGTTCGAGACCAAAAAAGTCCGGCGCAGAGTGGAACGAAGGCTGCCACGAGCGTCACTTTATAGGTATTCACGACAAGCTGGTAGATGCTGGAGCTGGAGCTGAGGGCAATGGTTAGGACCAGGGCGGCAAAGACCACTACCACCAGCCGCATGACCCGAAGAAACTCCCGATCGCTGAGGCGAGGCAGCATCCCTTTAATCACGTTCTCGCTCAGCATCACCGACGGCGCCAGTAATGTCGCGCTGGCACAGCTCATCACCGCCGAGAGGACGGCCCCGAAAAACACGATCTGCGCGAAGACCGGTGTGTGGCGCAAGATCAAGGTCGGCAACACAAGTTGAGAATCCTGATCGAGGAGCGTAGTGAACATAGCCGGGTCGACCAGCGTCGCCGCATACGCGAGAAACATCGGGACAAAACAGAAACAGAAGTAGAGCGCCCCGCCCAGGATTGATCCACGAACGGCGGTTCGTTCGTCCTTCGCGGACGTGATGCGCTGAAACACGTCTTGCTGGGGAATCGATCCGAGCATCATGGTGATCCAAGCGCCGATGAAGGGTATCCAGCCCGCGACCGTAGCTGTGGGAAACAATTCCAGCTTGCCGGCCTGGGCTGCATGGCTGATCACCACCTCCACACCTCCGGCCATTCCGCTAATGATGGACGCAATATAAAGCAGGCCCCCCATAATCACGGAGATTTGGACGAAGTCCAGAATAGCGACGGAAAACATGCCCCCGAAGGTCGTATAGGTCAGGACGATCACCGCGCCGATCACCATCCCGACCGACTGACTCACTGCGCCGCCCGTGACCACGTTCAGGACCAATCCCAACACTTTGAATTGCGCCGCCACCCATCCGAGATAGGAGGCCACGATGCACAAGGCACAGAGCACCTCAACTGTGCGGTTATACCGCACACGATAGAAGTCGCCGACGGTCAGGAGGTTCAGCCGATAGAAGCGGGGGGCAAAGAATAACCCCGCCAGGATTAAACAGAGGCTCGACCCGAAAGGATCGGCGACAACGCCACGCAGCCCTTCCTTTGCAAACGTGGCCGAGATCCCAAGTACAGCCTCTGCACCGAACCAGGTGGCAAAGACCGTAGCCGTCACGATCGGCAGCGGGAGGCT
>JANYBU010000435.1 GCA_025360665.1 Nitrospira sp. | reverse complement strand
TCCTCGAATCGCGCTACGCTGACATTGCCTTTGCTTTACGCAACGCTTGAATGGAGAGCCGGATGCGCTGAGAGGTGCAAGTCCGGTTCGGGGAGGAGAGGCTGGGAGATAGTTCGACTACGCCCGGTCTCTCACTCCACTGTGGACGGATGAAGGCGGGCTCGATCTGGCGATCGTGCTCGACCGGTTCAATCGCGAAGTGATGGGCTGGGCGCTGAAACCCCGTAGGACGGCAGACCTCTAACGGACGCGCGAACGATGGCGTGGTTTCGGCGGAACCCGGCAGGCGGGCTGCTGCATCACTCGGATCGGGGCAGCCAGTACGCGCGCCACCCTTTCCAGGACACGCTGAAGGAGTACGGCATGGCGGGCGCCATGCGTCGCACGGGAAATTGTTGGGATAACGCGCCCACCGAGAGTTGGTTCAACAGTTTCAACAACGAGCGGGTCCATGGACTGCGCGATGAAACCCGAGCAGCGATGACAGCGGCGAGCTTCGAATACATGGAGGTGTTCTCCAACCAAACGCGACGGCACTCGACGCTGGGCTACCAGGCACCGATGCAATTTCTGGAGGAGTGGCGTATGGCTCAACACGATGAACACCTGGGAGCATGAAACCTACTCGATGAAAGACGAAAAATAGAGGGAAGCTCAGTATCATAGAAAAGGGAGACTAGGCGAGTAAGGTCACGAGATCGCAATGACCGGCAATTCTCACAAAGTCTTTGTCGGCGGTGAGCAGCGGGAATCCGTGCTGACAGCATGCCGCAGCAATCAGGAAGTCGATCGAGCCGGCATTAACTCCCTTAGAGCGGCATACGGACTGTAAACGAGCAGCGGCGACATAGGTCTGTCGGTCCAGGTCAAGAAGCGGATAGGGGTCCAGGAGAGTCAGCAAGCGGTCGAACTGTTTAGTGGAGCGAAGCCCGTCGAGAAGTTCCTGGAGAATGTTGCCGACCAGAAAAATCCCGTCGCCGGATTCAAGGTGCCAGCGAAAGGCACGGACGTGGGGGTCGTCATTATCGACCTGCGGTCGCCGCAGCACTAAAGACCACACGGACGTGTCAACGACCAGATGCACGATCGCGACGGTCCTTTTTGTAGTCCCATCCCTTCCGGAATTCGATCGTGCCGAGCGCCTTCAGAATCTCCCGTTGTCGGCGCCGCTGGATAAACTCGGTCAGGGCTTGCGTGACGGTTTCCTTCTTGGTGCGGAGCTTCCCAACCCGACGAGCGCGCTCCAGCAATACATCATCAATGGCTAGATTGGTCGCCATGCGATCCTCCATGTGTAACGGCTACACAGAGCGTACGCCAGACCCGCACGGCTGTCAAACCGTTTCCGCCGTCGCCAGCTTGCAGGCCAGGGTACCTCCGCCCAGACCGGTGCCGATAATAATCACATCGTAGTGAGTGGACATGGGAGATAGTCGGGGGAGGCGTTCTTACGGAAGGAGGTGTGAGGCAAGCTAGTCAGCTTCCTGTGCTCGTGCAACGCGTGGCCTCAGAAGGATGGGGAAGGAGCGGCCAGGTGCCCTTCTTGCTCACAGAGCCCCCACGATGAAGCTGTGGTCGCTCGATGGGTAAGAGCGCGCGAAAGGAGCAAGGCGGCATGTCATGAGCGATAGAGAGAGGCTCGATCACTCATGAATAAGGGTCGAGAAAACCTGATAGGAACGACAAGCACATCAAGCGGTTGCATCGGGAGCGCATGCCCTCAGATGGGATGAGAAGGGGCGGCTCAGTTCGCGCTCTTGGGACTTTTCTCCCACAGTGAAGGATTCTGCCTGCGTAGGGGCCTGCCAACGCAATTGACACTCATCGAACAAGATACATGAGAGCTCTGATGTCTTTCTCTTGAAAACATAGACGAAGTTCACCTGGCACTCCGCTTGCTCACGGTTCCTCACCTGTCGGCTGTACCCAGCTCATTTCGATGGTCACGCAGGACGCGTACTCGTGTGCGCGTCAGATGTGCATCATTGTATCGAGGAGTGGGGCCCACTGATGAGAGAAACCCTGGACACACAAAGGAGAGAACCATGAGGCCCACCATGAAAGTACTGTTCTTACTGCTGGCGGTGATGGGACTGCCACTGACTGTGTCGGTAGAGTCGAGCCACGCACTGCCCAGTTTTGGTTCACAAGTCGACACCGCCTGTCAGGCCTTCAACGGGACCACGCCGTTTGCCGATAAAAGTTGTGCCCTCTGTCATACGTCTAACGGTCCTTCCACATCGGATCTGAACCAGAATGGCCAGTCATACAAAGGGAATAATCTGACGGCCATCTGCCCGGTCAAGAACGTCGCACCCGTCGCGAATGCCGGCCCGGGTCAGACTGTGACAATCGGAACGACGGTCACCCTCAACGGGAGTGGCTCCAGCGATGCGGACGGGAATCCGTTGACCTACCTCTGGTCATTCGTCTCTATCCCTGCCGGCAGTGGCGCGACCTTGACCAGCCCCACGACGGTCAAACCGACCTTCCTGGCGGATAAAACCGGTCAGTATGTCGTCCAGCTACTTGTCAACGACGGCATGGTAAGCAGCGCCCCGTCCACGATGACGATCACCACCACACCGGGTAATACCGCGCCGGTGGCCAATGCAGGCCCTGACCAGACAGTGCAATTGGGCACGATGGTCACGTTGAATGGCAGCAGCTCCAGCGATGTGGACGGCAATCCGCTCACCTACCAGTGGGCGTTCGTGAGCGTGCCGACCGGCAGTGCGGCCAAGCTTGCGAATCCGACCACAATGACGTCGACCTTTGTGGCGGACCTGGCAGGCCAGTACGTGGTCCGGCTTCTCGTCAACGACGGGAAAGTGAATAGCACCCCGGACACCGTGACCATTACGACGACAGGCGGCAACACGGCGCCGGTGGCGAAGGCAGGGCCGGATCAGTCGGTCCAGGTGGGGGCCACGGTTATGCTGAACGGCAGCAGTTCGACAGATGCGGACCAGAACTCCTTAACCTATGACTGGTCAATTGTCTCGATGCCGGCCGGCAGTGCCGCGACATTGTCGAATCCGACCGCAGCCACGCCATCCTTTGTGGCCGACAAGGCGGGCCCCTACGTGGTCCAACTCGTCGTCAACGACGGCACGGTGAACAGCACACCGGATACCGTAACCATTGCGGCAGCGGCTGGCAACACCGCGCCGGTGGCCAATGCAGGACCGGACCAGACCGTGGCGGTCGGCGCGTCGGTCATCCTGGATGGCAGCACCTCGCACGATGTCGATAGGAACGCCTTGACCTACCAATGGGCGTTGACAACTAAACCGACGGGAAGTGCTGCGACGCTCGCCAATTCCACCACAGCCATGCCGAACTTTGTCGCCGATGTGGCAGGCCAATATGTAGGCCAACTGATCGTCAACGACGGCACGGTGAGCAGCGCTCCGGACACCGTCACGATCATGGCGGGAGTCGGCAATACTGCACCGGTGGCCAATGCAGGGCCGGATCAGATCGTGGCAATCGGCACAACCGTCATGCTGGATGGCACGGCCTCGCGTGATGCCGATGGGAACGCCTTGGTCTGGAAATGGGCGTTGACAACCAAACCAACCGGGAGCGCCGTGGTGCTGTCCGATCCCACAGCGGCCAGACCGTCCTTCCTCCTGGATAAGGGTGGAGAATACGTCGCTCAGCTCATCGTCAATGACGGGCAGCTCGACAGTCGCCTCGCGACGGTCATGATCAAGACACTGGTCATGCCGCCAGCACGCGGGATCTATATCAGCAGGGCGAGATGGAATGCTGAATCAGGAAAACTCCTGGTAGCAGGCCGGGCACCCAACGGGGCCACCGTCGACATTCTCGACGCCGATACGGGCGCGCAGATCGCGACGGGTGAAACCGGGCACAATGGCCGATTTAGATTGTATGTGAGTGCCCAGGTCGCACCCTGTGCACTTGTTGCCAAAGCCAATGGGTTGACGAGCCTCCGGACTCCGGTGGCTGGCGCCCCTGCTGCTTGTGGCAACATCAAGCCGCCCAAAGAGAGCGACACCACATCACTCTCGGGTCAAGACCAAGTGCGCGGTAGCAAATCACTCTTGAAGAGGAGCAGGCAGGACCGGTAACTCACCGCCTGCAAAATCCATAAGGGAGGTCGAAGAGGGTGTGAACCCACACCCTCTTCGATCGGACCTCGGAGAACGATTTGAATCCAGACAAGAAGATCTCCCGTAGAGGGGGTACGGTGCAGTGTTCATTCAGCTGGTTCACACAAGGAGGCCGTTATGCATGTGATGGGACGGATCGGGTTCATGGGATTAGGGATCGCGTTAGCGGGCTGTCTCAGCGGAGCACCAGTCTTCGCAGCGGATAAACCACCAGTAGAGGATGGGTCGAAGATTATGATCACGTCTCCCAAGAACGGAGACAAGGTCAGCGACAGTTTTGAACTGAAGTATGAGTTGACCAAGGGCTCCCAGGCTGCACATGCCCACGTGTTCTTGGACGATCAGTATCAGAAGGGCTTTTCTGGGGCGTTCAAGGGCCTGAGCAAGGGGACGCACCAGATCACCGTGAAAGGTGCCACGAAGGACCACGACCTCGTCTCGGCCACCCAGACCATCACCGTCGACGTGCAATAACGCTAGGAGTCTGTCCGAGTAATCCTTCGTTGCGAGGCAAAGGAGTTGCTGGTAGATGCGAGGCCGCAGGCTCGAAAAAACCGGAGGCGTACTTGCTGGAATACGTTGAGGATTTTTTCGGGCCGAGAACGACGCAGATGCTTGCAGATCGTTTGCCGTCGTAGAATGGCATTACTCGGACAGACTCCGAGGACCAGCCATCATCAAAGCCACCAGGGCCTCGTTTACAAGAGGCCCTGGTGCGCCGGGTTTCACCAACCGTTTTCCACCCTTCGCAAATAGCCGCCCCGGTCCAGTAACAAAATTCCTTCCCAACCGCGCCAGGAAGGTGGCCTATTGATCTCCTGTGCTCGCGCAACGCGCGGCCTGAGAAAGGTGGGACGGGCAGCCTGGTCGTCCTCCTGCTCGCGAAACGCGCACGCTCAGAAGGTGCTCGTTCGACGCGCGCATTCGAGGATCAACCAGGCCGCCCTGTGAAGAGATAGCAAGCGAGCTTGGAGGGAACTTTTATATTTCAAGACCTTCAACTTCAAACCTCCGCAAGTAATCGCTTCATTCCAACAACAGAATATTCTTCCCCGACGACGCCAGTTTATACGCCAGCGTTCCCCCAGGCTGAGCTGGTGCCGATGATGATCACGTCATAGTGGGTCGTCGTAGACATGTAAGACCCCCGTGGTGCCAGAAGATAGTCGAGGGAAGGGGGCAAAAATCTTACAAGAGAGAGTTATTAGGAGAGTTAGTCTGAGCGCTGCGCCCAGAAATGATTTGGAAACGAAGCGATTGATGCAAACTCTAACGAGGGGAATCTTCCTTGTGAGCACGGATGATCTCATCAAGATTACCGCCACTCTTCCTCTTCGCATAGGATACGAAAGGCCCCCAAAATGGCCTGCCAGATTTCGGCATGCGGAAACGGCGGAGAATTTCTACCGAGCAAGCTGGCCGAAGAATAAACGAATCGTCTTCCTCATCCAGCAACTCGCGATAATCGATTTGGCACCGCTCTGACTACATGCAGCTAATAATCTGCTGGCGCGCATCAAAAGATGCCGCTGCCCCAAGATTGGCATGCCATCGCTCACTAAACAATTCAGGAAACCAGCGAGAGAGGACAAACAGGCAGTCGTCCATTTCTCGATAGAGGTCAGTCCCTCGAAGGCGAACAATTTGGTCGACCGATTGCTGTGACAGCACCAAAGCATCTCGCCATAAGTCTCTCTCGGGATCATGAAAATCCTGGCCATCGCACTCGAATCCGACACGCATCGAATCCTTACATACCAGAAAATCCAACCGAAAGTTCCCGCAAATAGTCTGTACGGATGCTTGCTTCTGAAACAGAGCCTCAGGGTGGAGGCATTTTACGAAGGCCCAAGCAAATCGCCCCTCGAGCGGACTCCCGTAAGGCGGCTCGTAGTAAGGCTCAGTGAGGTCGGGGTTGAAGATCTCAGGGAGAGACCTCCCTGCTTGTGTGAAGGCGATGATCTTTGATTTCATCGCGGTACGTTACCTCAGATCATGTGAAACTACAACATGACGAAATTTGAGATCTAGCGGGCGTCTCCTCTCGAATTTTGTTGTTGAGCAGGGCCAATCCCCGCTTCGCAACGCGTGGCAGCCCACCTCAGAAGGTTGATACCTCCGTCTCTAAACCGTAGCCTCTCCTAACAAATATCCTATGCATCTAAGTCTTCTGACTGGAGGCTATTGTGAAGCGAAATATGGACCTAGTCCGCACGCTAATTCATTCGATTGAGGATAATCCAACAGGTTTTGCTCCCAATGACTTGGGAATCGAGGGGTATAACAAAGAAGAAATTGGTTACCATTTATACATTATGATGGAAGCTGGGCTAATTCGTGGGGCTGATGTTACGACACATGGAAGCAAAAGCCCTGAAGCGATTGCCACCGGCCTCACCTGGGCTGGTCATGAGTTTGCTGATGCCGCAAGAGATCCTGATCGTTGGGAAAAGGCAATGCAGCTAACAAAGGAAAAAACCGGCAGTGTGACCCTGGAAGTTTTGGTCAAACTCCTTACATCTCTGATGTCTTCGGCCCTAGGACTATAGGATGCAGTTGGATCAGGGGAACCTTAACGAGCCCATTTCACAACGCAAAGCAGATGGAACCTTTCAAGCTGACCTGGCATCGCTTTCCCAATTTTGTTAAGGCTCGCGAATTCTTTCGTGAAAAAGGATGTATTTACCTACAGACAGATGCTGCAGAGAATATTTTGCGTGTCGGAGAATGTGATGATCCTTGGGAACGATACAAGGGGGAACGGCCTACGCACTTGCAACGGAAAAACGGGGACATCCTGCTTAATCGAGAATGATCGGGCCCCGTTTCGCGGCGCGCGGCGTCCCACCTCTGGAAATGCAACCATTTCATGTCTCATCACGTTGACACTTTCATTTCTGAAACGTAGCCTGTAATCGGTTCTAGTTTCTGAGGAACAAGAGGAGCTTATGCCCCAAGAGATATCCGTTCACTCACTGCTCCCCAATCCTGAACACTTGCTCGCTCTCGCACCGGAGGAACTTGGCGGTGTTGTCTTAGAAGTTCTTAATTCCCTACAGGGCGAACATAGTGGGCAGCTACACCGGAGCAACTTTACGTCGGGAGGCCAGCCGATGGCCTACCCACAAGAGCATCGTGAGAAAATTGGCAAGGCACTAACAGAGGCGTGGGTTTGGCTTGAACGCGAAGGTTTTATCGCTCCACGTCCTGGTGAAACAGCCGATTGGGTTTTTGTTACTCGCCGAGGGAAAGAAGTTGGAAATCGAGACGGATTGAGAGTCTATCGAAGCGGCGACTTACTTCCCCGACACCTACTGCATCCTGTGATTGCCACAAAAGTCTGGGCCACCTTCATTCGGGGCGCATATGACACTGCGGTGTTTGAGGCATTCAAGGAAGTGGAAGTTGCGGTGAGGACGAAAGGAAACTATCCACAAACGCTCATCGGTGTCGACCTAATGCGCAAAGCATTTCACCCAAGCGATGGAAGACTGACAATCCAAGGCGATCCACCTGGTGAACGGCAGGCTATTATGGACCTGTTCGCTGGCGCTATCGGATCCTACAAAAATCCGAACAGCCATCGGCATGTCATAATAGAAGCTGATGAAGCTGTTGAAATGATCATCCTAGCCAGCCACTTACTAAAAATTGTGGATTCGCGGACCCCTATTCAGACGACTCAGTCACCACAGCCCTAGGGTTAGAAGAAAGTGCGGTTCATCCCCGTTTTCCGGCCCCCGGCGGTCCACCTCTGAAAGTTGACACCTTCATCTCCGAAACGTAGCCTGTCTCACATCTCCAGAACGGAGCACTTGTTCAACGATGAAGCCACGAATCACCGTCATTACTCTCGGTGTCGATGATTTGGAGCGAGCGCTGAGGTTTTATCGCGATGGACTCGGCCTGCCGACGCGGGGGATCATCGGCACGGAGTTTGAGCATGGCGCCGTCGCCTTCTTCGATCTTCAACACGGTCTGAAGCTCGCCATATGGCCTCGCACATCTCTCGCCCATGAAGCCAAGGTTCCGCTTGGCCCTCGAAGTGCCACGGAATTCGCGCTCGGCCACAACGTCGGGAGCAAAGCCGAAATGGATGCGGTGATGGCCCAGGTCCAAAAAGCCGGTGCGACGATCACCGACCCAGCGCACGATGCATTCTGGGGCGGCTACACCGGCTCGTTCCAAGACCCCGATGGGCATGTCTGGGAAGTGGCCTGGAATCCGGATTGGGAACTTCCCGACTAGTCACAAACCCGTTTCGCGGCGCGCGGACCCTTGGGAGTTTTTTCTCAAGGGGCCGGTCTCAAGCCATGAGGGTAGCCGTCTTATTCTCTTGTTAAGGGACTTGCCCACGCTCTCCGTTTCGTGGAGCAACCTACCATCTCTTTGCGACCCACCTTGGTCAGGCGCTGAGGAGCGACGGGTAGTGGGGATTACTCCTCAAAGTATCCGTATCTGCATTTTCGATATCACCCCGTCCTCGTTCTCGCCAAAATCGGGCTGCCGTACAAAATTGAAAATATAGATACAACAGAGCGTACAGAGTTGTACGTATAAGTAGTTCCCACAGTGCTAAGGCATTGATAATGCTATGCCGTCATGCTGGATCGCAAATTGCTTATCCTTCGTGCAAGTTCATTTACATAACGAGGGAGGAAATAATTATGGATTGCCCGAAGTGCAAAGGATTGATGATGTTGGAACGATTCTCGGACTTCTTCTTGGTCTTCTATGCCTGGAAATGTATCAACTGCGGAGCGGTCATCGATCGAACGATCTCCAATAATCGGAGAAACAGCCTCGCAGCCAAAGCCACGAAAGAAGTTGAAACGGCCACCGTGTAACACACGGGCCAGTACCCACAGGAGTTCCGGTATCGCACATGTCGGTTTCGACAATGAGCGGACCGGAGCTCTTGGATATGTTCCGAGCAGCAAATGCCTTCGGATTACCTCCTTCAATCTGCGCTCAACAATCGATCATCGATTCTCGCCGTCTTTTCCCTCCTGCCCAGTACCATCTCGCACTGATCCGAACAGACTTTTAACTTGGCAAGGCGAAGGTCTGAGCGCGGCGTCGTAACCGAGACCAGGAACTGATTCGGCTCGATTCCTTCACGTATGGATTCTCTTTCGCCTTCGGAATGGCTTTGGTGCGGTATATCTAGGCGAAGTGAGAAATCTCAGTTCCACGGCGCGCGACGTCCCAACTTTGTGCGTACAATCGAATGGTGTCTCGACCGGTCCCAGCGGTATGATGATGGAACATCGATGCTGCTGATAGAGTGATACAAAGTCTACTAGCTCGCGCCCAGAGAACCACTGTCGGCTCGCTCGGCATGATAGCGCGCTCGAAAGGGGGAAAACATCGATGACGCATGAAAACCGGCCTGCGGGGCCTCTCCTTTCCCGCCGTGAAGTTGTGGCATTTCTCGGCGCCACGGGTGTGGCCTGGCTGATAGCCGGCAGTCTGAACCCTAGGCGGGCTGTTGCAGGCACGCCTGGACCCTTATGTGTGGTCCGACCGGAGCAAACTGAAGGTCCGTATTTTGTCGACGAGCGTTTAAATCGATCCGACATTCGCCCAGATCCGACCGACGGGCGAGTGAAGTCCGGTACGCCTCTGGCTCTGACGCTACTGGTCTCGCGCCTCGGCGCCGGAAACTGTCAGCCGCTGCCGGGCGCCCAGGTGGACATCTGGCACTGCGATGCGCAGGGCGTCTACTCGGACGTGCAGGATCCGGAGTTCAACACCATCGGCCAGAAGTTCTTGCGTGGTTACCAAATCACCGACGCGCGCGGCGAGGCCCGGTTCGTCACCCTGTACCCTGGCTGGTATCCGGGCCGGACGGTGCATATGCACTTCAAGATTCGCACTGCTCCTGTGGCCCAGCGGAGCTTCGAGTTCACGTCGCAATTGTACTTCGACGATGGGCTGACGGATCGCGTCCATGCCGCTCCGCCGTATGCCGCGAAAGGACCGCGCACCGCACGAAATCAGCATGATTGGTTCTTCCGGCGTGGT
Source organism: Nitrospira sp. (assembly GCA_025360665.1). Classification (GTDB taxonomy): domain Bacteria; phylum Nitrospirota; class Nitrospiria; order Nitrospirales; family Nitrospiraceae; genus Palsa-1315. The sequence continues at coordinate 4,071 of JANYBU010000435.1, read as the reverse complement.
GGCGATCAACTCATGCTGGCTCCGACGTCGGCGGCTGACGGCTATGCGGCATCGTTCGCGATCGGCCTGCAGCTTCCTTGAAAAGCCATGTGCGCGCGGCGTCCTGCCTTTGATCCGCCAACGTTCCCTAACCCGCGCCATTGACACTCCCCTCTCTGAACCGTAGCCTCGGCCCTTCACTTGCTGCGGCCTTGCTGGGGACAAGGCACGTCCCAGGGCGAAGAGTCTGTCTTGGTAGACTCAGGGCGGGAAGGTGAAATAACCACCAGGGTTGGGCGGGTGAGAAGTCTGGCCTTCTTGAGCACCCTGGGGGACTGTTCTCCTGTTGTGCCACACGTGCGCACCATCGAAGTTCTAGCGGACCAAAATAGTTTTCCGTAGCCTGTTAGGTTATGCCTCGGAGCAGATACCATGCACGTTCTTGAATTGAAGGTCCCCCCTCTCGCGCTCGTTTTCCTCATGGCTGCACTCATGTGGCTCACCACATGGGCCGTACCGACATTCGGGTTCGAGCTTCCTGCACGCACGCTCTTCTCAGTGAGTGTGGCTGTCGCCGGTGCGGTCATTGGCGTGTTGGGGTTTGCCTCATTCATACGAGCCAAGACGACGGTCAACCCCATGAAACCTGACTCATCGTCCTCCCTGGTGGTATCGGGCATCTATAGGTTTACCCGCAACCCGATGTATCTGGCCTTTCTGTTGGGCTTGCTCGGGTGGGCGGTATTCTTGTCGAACGCCCTGGCCTTCTTTCTGCTTCCTGCATTTATCGTTTACATGAACCGTTTCCAAATCGAACCTGAGGAAAAGGCACTTGCCAGGCTGTTTGGGGAGCAGTTCGTTGCCTACAGATCCCGGGTGCGTCGATGGCTATGATGCATGGCCATGAGAAGATTGAGGGGCAGGTCTTGTAACCCAACATCGGGCGGTGAAGACGCATGCTCAGACTCCGTTTCGCAGCACGCGGCGTCCTGACTTAGGCGGCTCGGTGAGTCTTGGGCCCCGGTTCTTGGGCCCCGGTTCTAGCGTGATATTGAGCCGGCCTCCACAGGCCCTGACGATTCTCTGAAGCGTCCGGAGTTCATAGCGGTCGTACTCCGCATTTTCGTATCGGCTGACGGCCGAGGCGGTCGTCCCGGTGCGCTTCGCCACCTGCGCCTGGGTCAGGCCCGCCTCTTGGCGTAGCGAGAGAGCTGCTCACCGATTGCCAACTTCTGGAATTCTTCCTCAAACCCCTTGCGGAATTTCGAACTCGCCAGTTTTCTGACCAGCCACCCTTTGGCATCTCTCGTTGCTTTAGCTTGCATGTTTCCCTCTCCCTTCAAAGTCTTTCTTGCAGGCTTCGGCGCAGTTGATTTCTCATTTGGGGGTCCTGTCACTAGCTTTCTTGAACCCGTGTGTCAGGATGAGTCTTCGCCCGACGAAAAAGAAACATAGAATACGATCAGCCTCGATCTTGAATTCGAATATCTGATCCGTTTCGGTCACATGCTTGAACTTGCGCTCATTCCAGATCTTCCCCGTGTCGCCCATGTGCGCAAACAGCGCGGCAAAGTCCTGGTGGCGGATGGAGCGATAGCGCTAGTCGCGCACGCAGGCGCTGGTACAGCGTCCGCGCTTCCGTCAGATGATCACCCTCGGCCATCACCGCAGCAGCCCTGAGGGTGCAGGCGGCTCCGAGCGCTTGGGGATCGCGCCGTACGGAGCGGTTGGCTCATCACGTGCGGTCCCCACGCCCTCATCCAGGACGGGGGTTCAGCTCCCGCGAGCATCACGCACTCGAACTGGTCGATGATCAGGACCAACTCCGTGAGATCGGTGGTGACGAGACACTGCTGATAGCGCTCCCACAGCGGCATAATGGATGGCGGAGCCTCTACCGTTGGTCGCTCAAGCAGCGACAGACCATGACAACCACTGAGGAGGATTGTGAGCAGACAGGCTGTCCAACGCATGGACATCTGTCGGCAACATGCGCGTGTTATTACATGCTTGGGGAAAGATGAGAAGGGAAGAAGGGTATTGAAAACTGGTGAGCCAGCCGGGCCCGAACCCAGGACCCTCGCTGATTCTCGATCAGCAGGCTCACTGAGGCGGGCAATACGGACAATTCCTCCTGCGTTGCAGGCCCGCCCGCAGGCCAAGTACTGCGGAGTCGCGGATGAAGCGCCTCCGGTTGAGTGGATGGAATGTTGATTTCACAATCATCCTCTCACTCTGGACCTCACAAGAAGACCAAGGATGCCCGGCGCACTGGCGGAGCGGAGCTACACCGAGCTCCGCTCGCCGCCAGGAACGTCAGGCGTCGTCAGATCCAACGACTCTGAGAAGCTACTTGCCCTTGCCACCCTCGATCATCTTCCCGTCCATCATGACCATCTGGCCCTCCTGCATCTGAATTTCTTTCCCGTCTTTCGTCACCATCTTCCCCTTCATCGTCACCTTCGCACCGTTGGACAGGATCGTCTCACGATCCATCCGGGTAATCTCCTTCCCATCCACCATCATCGTCATCTTGCCATCCTTCATCATGATGCCATCCTTCTCGGCGGCCATCACGGGTGAGGCAAGGAATGACAGGGACAAGCAGAGCCCAACCACTGCGAGCGTCACGTTTCTATAATTCTTCATGGCTTAATTAAACCTCCAGTTATATTAATGAATGATGTAAATGAACTCTCCTTGACAACATTGAACCTGGAGCGGCAAGGAGGACCGCGCCCGGCTTGAGCGGACATGGGACCGGCCTCGTTGCCTGACTGCCACTGTTTGGTAAGGTCGAGGTCGTACCATCTTCGATGTGGCTGATGACGTGAATCTTTTCGTGCTTGGCGAGGCAATACGTGAGTCGGTGAGTCAGACAAGAATGGCCGATGCACTAGCGGGCACAGGCTTACACCCAAGATTCGAAGAACAGGACCGCGCATCACAAATAACCGCCCGCCTTATCCGCAACGGGCAAGCTCGTCGCACGATGCTCGTGGAGTTTCCGGCGCGCGTCTTCAACCGTCTCGCTCGCACCACAAAGGGCAGGCAAGGGCCGCATGAACTTTTCGACGCGCACGTCCAAAGCGAACCGGTCATCAGCCTCCACGCCGCGCTCGGTGACGACGCCGACCAACTTGAGGTGTTCTGTATTCTCAACCACAGGCTAGGCAGCCGCAGCCTGAATCACGCATCGCTTGCGCAGCGTCTGCCGCAGAATCTTGCGGGGGACAGCACGAAGACGCTTCGACTAGTTTCATCACGTCGCTACAACAACTCATTTTATTTTCTTCCTTCTTGATCTGCGCAACGATTCATTTAGCGCGGGGCATTATACAACGGTTCTTGGAGGCTTTCAAGTACACCGGCATCGGATTCGTACAGTCAATGTGGGCTGATATGTCGGCAGCCAGACTCTCAGCACGCTCCTACACCATCCGTGCCGTGCCGCGCGTCGGGTCCCGTAACGCCCAGCGCCAGGCTCCTTACCCGCATTATTCAGGAAGCTTCTGCTGCAAGCATGGATACGCGGCTGTGACGGGCAGTCTCGCCGTTCAGCCCTTCGACATACTGCACGAGTATGCCTCAGGGCTTCACATCTCCGAGTGCCCGTCTCGCTTCGCGTCTGCACGCTTTCGCGACGGACCTATATGAATAATGCGGGCTAAGTGCAATTGGCCCCGCTCATCGATCCGGTCATAATACAGATCGTTCATGCACGTTCCACAACATCGAGTGCGCGGCATGATGGATGCTGGAGCCTCTGCGCTTGGTCGCTCAAGCAGCGACAGACCATGGTAACCACTGAGGAAAATTGTGCACAGACAGACTGTCCGAGGCATGAACATCTGTCAACGACATGTGAGTGCGCTTACACGCTTGGGAAAAGATGAGAGGGGAAGAGGGGCATTGAAAACTGGTGAGCCGGCTGGGCCTCGAACCCAGGACCCTCGCCTTAAAAGGGGAACGCCTCCCCTCACCCAAATCTACTGTTCCCATACAATCACATAGTTCTGCCCCGCTGTCCCAGACTGGTTTTGGTCTGTTTTGGGGTGAGTTGGGAACAGATCACGGACAGAACACGGACAA
>JANYBU010000421.1 GCA_025360665.1 Nitrospira sp. | reverse complement strand
CAAATGAATAACGGGATCGGAGCAGGCTTCGTCGAATTCCGCGCTGTTGGCACCGGCTAGCCCGGCGACGTTTCGTGCAAACTCGATCGTCGCACACTGCATACCCAGACACAAACCGAGAAACGGAATCCGGTGTTCCCTGGCATATCGAATCGCAGCGATTTTCCCTTCGATCCCGCGCGCGCCAAACCCACCGGGCACCAGGATGCCATCAACCTCGCGTAGGATCCGCTCGGTCCCTTGCCGTTCAATCTCCTCCGATTCGATCCACTGTATGTTCACCTTCGTTTCATGGTCGATGCCGCCATGGACAAGCGATTCCGCGAGACTCTTGTAACATTCCTTCAACCCGGCATACTTGCCGACCAGGGCGACTGAGACTTCATGCTTGGAATGCTTGATCTTCTGGACCATCGCATCCCATTCCCGCAGGTTCGGCGGACCGGTCTCGAGATGGAGCAGGCGCACGATCAGCTCGTCCAGCCCTTCCTTCCGGAACACGATCGGCACTTCATAAATCGTATCCACGTCCTTGGCCGTAATCACCGCGTCTTTCTCGACGTTACAGAACATCGCGATCTTGGCCTTGAGTTCCGGCGGAAGATACCGATCGGTCCGGCAGAGGAGGATATGCGGCTGAATACCAATCTCCCGGAGCTTGTTGACAGAGTGCTGCGTTGGTTTGGTCTTCAGTTCCCCGGCTGCGCCGATGTAGGGCACCAGCGTGAGATGGACATAGAGCACGTTCTCGCGGCCCACGTCGTACGGCATCTGACGAATGGCTTCGAGGAAAGGCAAGCTCTCGATGTCGCCGACCGTGCCGCCGATCTCCACAATCGTCACGTCCATCCCCTGGGAGATGCGCATAATGCACTGTTTGATCTCGTCGGTGACGTGAGGCACCACCTGCACGGTCCCGCCAAGGTAGTCGCCGCGACGCTCTTTCATGATCACCGAATGGTAGATCCTGCCGGTCGTGTAGTTATTTTCTTTGGTCAGGGTCAGGGACGTGTACCGTTCATAATGGCCGAGGTCCAGGTCTGTTTCCGCGCCGTCGTCCGTCACGTAAACTTCCCCGTGTTGATAGGGGTTCATCGTGCCTGGATCGACGTTGATGTAGGGATCGAGCTTGAGGAACGTGATCTTCAACCCTCGACTCTCGAGCAGGTTGCCGATCGAGGCCGAGGCGAGTCCTTTCCCCAAGGAGGAGACGACTCCGCCTGTGACAAAAATAAACTTGCTCATCGTGGCCCCCATCTTGTCGGATCGTATAACTCTGACACGCATGACCCCACTACCTGGAAGGGGCTGCCTTCAGCAGACCCAACTCCCGCTTGATGATGTCGAACTGTTGCAGCTTCTCCGCCACCGACTCGACATCTTCCGGCGTATCGATCCGCAAGGAGGCATGCTTGGTTTCCCACACTCTGATTGGAATGCCGTGCTCCATGGCGCGTAGCTGCTCAAGCTTCTCCGCATCCTCCAACCGTCCGGTGGGAAGGGCCGCCAGCTTCAGCAAGGTGTCACGCCGGTACATGTACAGACCGAGGTGGATGTAATGCAATCCTCCGACAGCCTGGCGGCTGGGGTCGTCCCGCACCAGCGGAATCGGTGCGCGTGAGAAGTAGAGGGCGTTGCCGAGCTGGTCCGTGACCACCTTTACCACGGATGGATTGTGGACATCCTCCGTCGAATCGATCGTGCGCTTCAACGTGCCCATCCCTGCGCCGCTCTTGATGAACGGATCGATGAGATCCTCCAGCAAATCCGGCTGCAGCGGAATCTCATCTCCCTGCAGATTCAGAAAGTAGTCGCCGCCAAACTTGCGCGCCGCTCCGGCGACTCGATCGGTGCCGGTCCGATAGTCTCCGCCGATCAGGGCAGCACGCCCGCCGAACGCTATCACAGCCTGTCTGATCCGTTCGTCGTCGGTGGCGACTAGGACTTCTGTCACTGCACGGCAGGCTGCCGCTTGTTCATACACATGCTGGATCATGGGCTTCCCGCCGAGCATGACGAGGGGTTTCCCCGGAAAGCGCGACGACCCGTACCGGGCCGGGATTACCACCATGACGGAGGGGGTGGAGCTAGTCATGGCCGAGCGCCTCAGAAAGCTGCTGCGCCGACAGGGTTGCGGTACCGACCATACCGACCACGACACCCGCAGCGTAATTGGCCAGTGCCGCAGCATCTCTCATCGAGGTACCGGTGGACAGCGCGAGGGCCAACGTCCCGATCACCGTATCACCCGCGCCGGTGACGTCGTAGACCTGGCGGGCTTGTGTCGGAATGTGCCAGGAGACGCCGTCTCCCTCGTACAAACTCATCCCTTTTTCACCGCGCGTAATGAGCACTGCCTGGCATCCCAAACGCTCTCGGATGATCGCGCCGGCCTCGTTGTTGGCCTGATCGTCATCGCCGTGCACCCCGGCGGCTTGTGTCGCTTCAAGATGGTTCGGCGTGATGACCGTTGCCCCCTTGTAGTAGCTGAAATGTTCGACTTTTGGATCGACGACCAGGGGTATCCCGCGCAATGCGGCAAGCCGCGTGAGTTCCGACATCAGTGTGGCGCTCACCACCCCCTTGGCATAGTCTGACACCACGAGACAGGACAGCTCCCGTAGCCGCGATTCGACGTAGCGGAGAATCCGCCGTTGCATCGCCGGTTTGAGTTCTGTGCGGCGCTCTACGTCGTACCGTACGATCTGCTGATTGTGCGCAATGACGCGGGACTTTCTGGTGGTCGGGCGGCCCTGGTCGATCACCACCCCTCCACGCCCTGAACGGGTCGCTCCCATCTCTTTGAGGAACATCCGTCCACTTTCGTCCGAACCGATGACGCCGCAGAGGTCCGCTTTCCCCCCCAAGGCCAGAATGTTATTGAAGACGTTCGCGGCGCCACCGAGCCTTAAGGACTCGGAATCGACATGCACCACCGGGACCGGTGCTTCCGGCGAGATACGGCTCACACGGCCCCAGATATAATGATCGAGGATGAGGTCCCCGATGACGAGCACGGAGGCTTGCGGGAACCGCGAGATGTACTGCCGCAGCACTTTAGGGGACGCCGCACCCCCGCCCTGAGCCCCGGAGCCCGCCGCCTGGCGCGTGGCTTTACCTATTGGATGGCTTTGCCGAATCGATCCCATCTGACCCACTCCGTCATTTGACCTAGCCCGTTCCACGACCAGTAGATACGGAACGCCTTCCCACGGATTTTTTCCTCGCGCACGAACCCCCAAAACCGGCTGTCCAGACTTTGGTCGCGATTGTCGCCCATCATGAAATAGGCTCCATCAGGCACGGTCACCGGCCCGAAATTATCGCGCGGATTGATGGTGCCATCGATGATCCCAGGATCGATCCGTTGGGTGAAGGATTTATCATCGAGCACGACACCGTTCACCAACACGGCTTTATTGCGAAGTTGGACGGTATCGCCTGGAATCCCCACAACCCGTTTGATGAAATCCTTTTCCTCGTCTTCGGGAAACCGGAATACGATGATGTCTCCCCGCTGCGGCTTGCCGAATTCGATGAGCGCCTGCGAGGCGTAGCAATTGACGGGAGGAAAGGCCACTTGGAACTTGCACTGGCTGGGCCATTGAATGCCGTACGACAACTTGCTGACCAGGATATGATCCCCGATCAACAACGTGGGGATCATCGAGCCGGAGGGAATCTTGAAGGCCTGGACGACAAACACCCGAATCGCAAAAGCCAGAAGCATCGCCACGACAATGGCTTCCGTATACTCGCGAAAGAGCGATTTTCTGCCTAGCCGTGACACCGCCGACGGTTCGCCGAAGACAGCCGGCGCTCCAGCGGCATCCCTCCGCCCCTCTCGGGTCGCAGACGTGCGGCCGTCAGATGGGGGGCGATTCGTCTCCCCGCTCATTCGTCACCGACTTTCAAGATGGCGAGGAAGGCCTCTTGCGGCACTTCCACGCTCCCCACTGATTTCATGCGCTTCTTTCCTTCCTTCTGTTTTTCGAGAAGCTTACGTTTCCGCGTGATATCGCCGCCGTAGCATTTCGCAAGCACGTTCTTCTTCATGGCCCCGATCGTCTCACGCGCGATGACCTTGCTCCCAATCGCCGCTTGAATGGCGATCTCGTACATCTGCCGGGGAATGAGTTCCTTCATCTTCTCGGCAAGTTGACGCCCCCGGTGGATGGAACGCTCCTTATGGGTAATAAAGGACAAGGCATCGACGGCCTCGCCGTTCAAGAGAATATCGAGCCGCACGAGATCGGACTCGCGATAGCCAATCAGCTCATAATCGAGCGAGGCATAGCCCTGCGTGCGCGACTTGAGCTTATCGTAGAAATCGAGAATGACTTCGTTCAGCGGCATCTCGTAACTGATCGTCACCCGCGTCGGATCGAGAAAATGTATGCTCCGCTGAATACCGCGGCGC
>JANYBU010000362.1 GCA_025360665.1 Nitrospira sp. | reverse complement strand
TCACACACTTCGCGTCATACGCCTTGCCGTCAGGGCCCCACATCTTTCCCGAGTCACGAATGACCGGGGGCATGGAAGCGTCGATGATGATGTCGCTGGGTACATGCAGGTTGGTGATCCCCTTATCGGAGTTCACCATCGCCATGGGAGGCCGCTTCTGATACACAGCCTGGACGTCTGCCTCAATCGCCTTGCGCTGATCATCCGGCAACGCCTTGATCTTCGTGTAGAGATCGCCGATCCCGTTGTCCGGATCCACTCCAAGCTTCTTGAGCGTCTCGCCATGCTTCTCGAACACGTCCTTGTAATAGACCGTCACGGCATGACCGAAGATCTTGGGATCCGAGACCTTCATCATGGTGGCTTTCATATGGAGCGAGAACAGCACGCCCTGCTTCTTGGCATCTTCGATCTGCTCCTCCAGAAACTGCCGCAAGGCCCGTTTGCTCATGAACGTGGCATCGATAATTTCATTGGCCTGCAGCGTCACTTTCGGCTTGAGCACGGTCATCTTGCCATCCTGACCGACGAACTCGATCCGCGCATCGGTCGCTGCAGTCGTCGTCATGGACTTTTCGTTGGACCGGAAATCCCCGCCCTTCATATGGCTGACATGCGTCTTGGAATCGGGGCTCCAGGCCCCCATCTTATGCGGGTGCTTCCTCGTATGGGCCTTCACGGAGAGCGGCGCACGGCGATCGGAGTTGCCTTCACGCAGAACCGGGTTGACTGCGCTGCCCTTGACTTTGTCGTAGCGGATCTTGATATCTTTCTCTTTATCGTCTTTCGGATACTCAGGATAATCGGGAAGCTTATAGCCCTGACTTTGCAATTCCTTGACAGCCTCTTGGAGCTGAGGAAGCGACGCGCTGATGTTCGGAAGCTTGATGATATTGGCTTCCGGCGTCTTGGCCAGCTCGCCCAATTCTGACAAGGCATCCGCCCGTTTCTGCTGCGGCGTCAGGTAATCGGGAAATACCGCGAGAATGCGTCCAGCCAATGAGATATCGCGCAATTCAACGGCTACGCCGGCCGCCTTGCTAAAGGCGTTGATAATCGGAAGAAATGAATAGGTCGCCAGCATGGGCGCTTCATCGGTCTTCGTATAGATAATTTTGTCCGCTTTGGTCGTCATGGTGATTCCTCTCCTAACTCCTTGTTAGTTCAGTGCGTTCAACGCTGAACCGGCTTTGAACCACGCAATTTGCTGTTCGGTGATGCTGTGGTTCGCCTGAATGGTGAGTGACTTACCATCCGCCTTATGGATGGTCACTTGCACCGGTTTGCCAGGAGCCAGACTGCTTAGCCCTGTCACGCTGATGCGGTCCTGTTGCTCGATCTTCTCGTAATCCTTCGGGTCAGCGAAGGTCAACGCCAAGATCCCCTGTTTCTTCAAGTTGGTCTCATGAATACGGGCAAAGCTCTTCGTGATCACGACGCGAACATTCAGGAATCGCGGCGACATCGCAGCATGCTCTCTGCTGCTGCCTTCCCCGTAATTCTCGTCGCCAACCACGATCGAACCGATGCCCTTCGCTTTGTACCGGCGAGCAATCTGGGCCATGGTCAGGCCCGTTTCACCCGTCAACACGTCCGTTCCCTTACCTGGCTCGTGGAAGAACGCATTGTTCGCACCCAGGAACATGTTGTCGCTGATCCGGTCTAAATGGCCCCGGAACCTGAGCCAGGGACCTGCTGGAGAAATGTGATCGGTCGTCGTCTTGCCCTTGGTCTTGATCAACAGCGGAAGTTTCTCGAAATCTTTGCCGTCCCAGTGCGGAAATGGTTGCAGCAACTGCAACCGCTCGCTGGTCAGCGGAACTTCAACGGTCAAGCCCTCGCCGTTGGCGGCTGGCGCAACGAAGCCTTCCTCAGTCTTCGCGAAACCCTTAGCCGGAAGCTCTTCACCCTGCGGCGGCTCGAACTTGAATTCCTTGCCATCCGCTCCCTTGAGCGTCTGATTGACAGGGTCGAAGGTCAAATCACCCGAGATGGCATAGGCGGTCACAATTTCAGGGCTCGCGAGGAATGATAGGGTTTCATTGATGCCGTCGTTACGGCCGGGGAAATTGCGGTTGAAGGAACTGACGATCGAATCCGCTTTCCCTTTCACGCCATCGGCCCGCTTCCACTGTCCGATGCAGGGGCCACAGGAGTTGGACAACACCGTGCCGCCCAACTGTTCAAATGTGTCCAGAAACCCGTCGCGCTTCATCGTATGATAAATGCGTTCGGAGCCAGGCGAGACAAGGAACGAGGTTTTCGCTTTGAGCCCGGCCTTCAACCCCTGCTGAGCGATGTGAGCCGAACGGCTGATGTCTTCATAGGATGAATTGGTGCAGCTCCCAATCAGCGCAGCTTTGAGTTCGACCGGATAGCCCTGCTCCTTGGCCTCCGCCGCCATCTTCGAAATCGGTCGCGCGAGATCCGGCGTATGAGGCCCAACGACATGGGGCTCGAGCGTCGACAAATCGACTTCGACGATCTGGTCGTAGTACTTCTCCGGTGACTGATAGACCTCGGAATCCGCTACAAGCAATGCCTTGTTGGCAATCGCAAGGTTGGCCAGATCGGCCCGATCTGTGATGTTCAGATAGGCGACCATCTTCTGATCGAAGGGGAACACCGATGTCGTGGCACCCAGCTCCGCGCCCATATTGCAGATCGTCCCCTTCCCGGTCGCGCTGATGGTGTCCGCACCGGGCCCAAAGTATTCGACGATCTTATTCGTCCCGCCTTTCACCGTGAGCAAGCCACAGAGGTACAGAATCACGTCCTTCGCCGAGGCCCAGCCGCTCAACTTGCCGGTCAGGCGTATGCCGATCAGTTTCGGATGGAGGACTTCCCATGGCAGGCCGGCCATGACTTCACCGGCATCAGCCCCGCCGACACCAATCGCCAATCCACCCAGCCCACCACCGTTCGGGGTATGTGAGTCGGTTCCGATGATCAAGCTGCCAGGAAACGCATAGTTCTCCAATACGACTTGGTGAATGATCCCGGCGCCTGGCTTCCAGAAGCCAATGCCGTATTTCTTGGCCGCCGAGGCGAGAAAATTATAGACTTCCTTGTTCTCGTCCACCGCGCGAAGCAGATCCTTCTCAGAACCCATCTCGGCACGGATTAAGTGGTCGCAATGGATGGTGCTCGGCACGGCTACTTGCATCTTGTTGGCCTGCATGAACTGCAACATGGCCATTTGGGCCGTTGCGTCTTGCATCGCCACACGATCAGGACGCAGGGCCAACATGGCCTTGCCGCGCTCCCAGGTCTGGGTCTCGAAATTGTCGGCGTGTGAAACCAGTACCTTTTCCGACAGTGTCAGACCACGGCCGAACTTCTTCCTGGCCTTGGCGAACACGTCCGGCATCTTTGCATAAAGATTCTTGGCAAGATTCATCGACATAATTATTCTCCTTACTATACTATCGGGCTAGGGGCGAGAGGGAATTAGCCCCTTGCCGCGCGCCTCTCGCCACTTGCCTACTTTAATGGCGGCACTTCCCGACGTTTCGGCGCCGCATAATTCACCAGGTAATCGAACAGCCGGATCAAGCGGCTATCCTGACGCTTCTGATCCACCCAATGTCCGATCAACCCGATCGTGCGTGAGAGGATGAAGAAGCCGTTCAAGCTGTCAACCGGGAACCCGATATCGACGAGCACCGCCGCCATCGTTCCGTCCACGTTTAGAATCAGGTTGTCCTTCTTCACTGAGCTGATCTTTTCCACTTCAAGCGCGAAGTCCAGACAGGGGGTCTTGCTGTTCAAACTCTTGACATACCCGACCAACTCCTTCACTCGCTTATCCGGATTGCGCAGGCTCTTGACGCGATGGCCGATCCCCGGCACCGGACCGACGTTCTTCTTCATATAGGTGAGGAACTCATCGACGGACATCTTGTTGTCGACCGCATGTTTGAAGTAGCGCCCGGCATCGGTCACGGCGCCGCCGAAACGAGGGCCGATCATGATGAGTCCTGCTGCAACTGACTGGGACAGACCGATCCCTGCACAGGCCGCGATAATCGTTCCCAGCGCCCCGCTGACGCAGGGGCCATGGTCGGCGGAGAGCATCATGATGCGCTTGATGATTTCAGCTTCTTGTTTGGAGATCAGCCGTTTGTCCCACAGCAGTCCAATGACATGGGGAATTTCGTAGCCCTTGTTGATGAGCTCGGAAGCCGGATACCCGTCGTAGCAGGGTTCGTCTCCGCGGTCGTCGCTGATTGTCGTGCGGATCAGCGGGGCGACCATAACTTCA
>JANYBU010000326.1 GCA_025360665.1 Nitrospira sp. | reverse complement strand
CCTGGAACCGGTACGGGCTATGACCTCGCCAACCGAGACCCCGACGCCAAGTACGGCAAACTCTGGCTGCTCCCGTACAACACGAACAAGGACCCGTCAGCCAGCCATCCGACGGCCTACACATGGTACGACGAGTTGATCATTTCAACGAAACGGATTCCGGATCCGAACTAGCCGGCTCTGTTTCCTGAAGAAAAGTCTTACGGTTTTGGTAGCGGCAAATCACGGATGATGGAGGGATTGAAAGGCAGCGAAGAGAATGGGAGCAATCGATACAGGGCCGCGAAGCAACCGAGATGGTGCGCGAGATCAAAGGCTATCGATTGCTGCAAGGCTACCGAGGCCATCCGCCTGCCGACATCAAGGCCATCGAGGACATTCTGCTGCGGATTTCCCACCTCGTCGAAGAGATTCCAGAGATCAGCGAACTCGATCTGAATCCGATCTTCGCCCTGGCGCCAGGCCAACGCTGCCGGATCGTAGATGCCAGGATTCGCATTAGGGTTTCTTAAGTGCGCCTTCGCGCCGCAGGAGAGCAAGGTAAGTTAGCGTATCGGTGAGTTCTTGATTGGTCATGGTGGTATCCGGAAACATGCCTGTGCCTGGGTGCCCCTCCCGGATTGCACGCGCGCGCTGCTTGTCAGTTTTTAGGTATAGCGCCTTCGGGTTTCTCAGATCGACCGGTGGAGGATTGAGTTGAGCGATGAGCGCGGCGGTGTCGGCTGCGAGTTGCGGTCGTTGGTCCTTGTTCCCATCAATGCCATGGCAGTAGTAGCACACGCCCTTCCCGTTGAAGGCTGCTCTGCCCCGCTCGGCATCGCCTGCCTCCTTTGTGCTCTTGGGTGACGGCGGAGAACCGGCCCAAGCATTCATCTCAGACATGTCTATCAGCTGACTCGCAGGCAAGCCCACGAGAAGAAAGCCGGCAAGAGAGAGTCCCCTGAGAAGCTTACCCATCGAGTCAATCATCACATCACCCTTCCAATCGATCTCCGTCAGTGCTGTCCGCAACAAAGCTTGTATCGCTCCTCCGGAATGTTCTTCATATTTTGAAAGACGGTTTCGCGTTCTTCCGCGTTGGTCACCTGATCGATGGCAGGATAGAGCGCCCGCTCTTCTTTCCTATTATGGGAACCGAGCAGATCCAGCAGCGCCTGTTCCTCCTGGTCGCTGTCCTGATTCTGCTCCGCCACTTTGCCATGAATGGCTTCAAGCTGCTGTCCAATCTGGCGATGCTCCGCCCGCATCACGAAGGTCGGCCCGTCTTCAGACATGCCTGTTTTCTCCTCCCACAGAGGAAAGAGCAGATCCTCTTCCCACACGATATGGCGCTGCAAGCCAACCTTGAATTCTTTGAATGCTTCCTTGGCCTTGGCAAAATCAGACCGTTTCAACTGTTGAAAGGTCTTGAACAACTCGTCCAACCGATCATGGTCCTGCTCAAAGAATGCACTGATGGTTTTCTGCTCACTCATTGTGCCTCCTTATTCATGCAAGCGAAGAGCATATGGCATATAGCTGATAGCGTATGGTTCAGAATAAAAATGGAAGGTCCTTACCATCAGCTATAAGCCATCGGCCATACGCTCTTATCCCTTAAGACACGCTTCACGAACCGCTTTTGATTTTAAACTCTAAATGACAGGCCACGCAGGCCTTCAGCACGTTATTGAACTGCGGCAAGATCTGCTTCAGGTCTTTCGTGGGGATGATGCGCGCCAACTCTTCCGCCGCCGCGTGATGCGCCATGGCCAAGTCGTGATAGGAGGGTGGAAAATTTTCTGGCTGCTGACTCGCCATCGCCTGCCGGTGCATGAAGAAGCCCAGATGCGACTCGGTCAGGCCTTTTGCCAACTCGTAGTCCTCCTCGACCAGCGCGTTCACGATCATCTGAATGGTTTCCAGGTGCTGCAACATCACCGCGCGATGTTCTTTCCCGGCCGGTGACGACAATGGAATGGGGTGCCTGGTATCGGAGGTCAGATAGGGATTGGACCGTTGCTCTCCGTGGCGCGGTTCTACCTCGGTGCAACCAGCTGATAACCCAATAGCAAGGACCCCCAGAGCTACCCCTCCAAGGAGAACCTGTTTCCCTCTATATGATAGGAGCATGTGAGTCGCTTACCTGTGAAGTTTTGGTCGAAATTACGGAGACACTCGTATTTCTGAGCACGATCCTGACACGATAACGACAACGTCATACACCTCAATGATGCATATGCTGATCGTCATGGTCATGATGGTCACCCGCTTTCTTTCCCTCCCCGACAGACTTTGGCTTCAGCGGAGTAAATCGGGCAGCATACGCATCCTGTTCCGGCAATTTGACAAATACCACAATCACCGTCTCCGGAGTGATCTCAAACTCGCCGCTACCCTTAAACATATTATTTTGTGACGGCTCCAGCTTGACTGTTATTTTACTCCCGTCCTTATCCTGTTGAACATTAGCCTTCCCCTCTCCACCATCGGTATGAATCTCTTGACCTGCATGATCGGTCACATGCAGCACCAGCTCTCCCTCCTTGGCCACAAGCTCCAGATGATATGGACCTGCCGCACGGACTTGTCCGCCATGTGGCGATGACATCGCATCCAAAGATTCGTCAGTATGTGCCCAAACAGGCTGAAACATCATCACGGGAGCAGCAAGCACAGCAGCAATGATCAATTTATTCATTTTTTCTCCTCAATATACGAGTTGGAATGGTAGGGGAATTTCCAAAGGTGTTTAGCACATCAAGAAATAAATGAAGCGGTTAGCACCCTCAGACCGGGTTTACGACCAGGCGTCCTTGCTTTACTCCTGTCCATCGCATTCCCGCCTTTCCCCGGTCCCCATCAGACCGACAGCCAACCATTCCATACGATAATGAGCAAAGGGCATACCTCAGCCCCACACATCATGAGCAGGATGATTGTTTTGTATAGACAACAACTTGATGGCCTGCTGTCAAAGGGGAGCAGGCAGAATGGGGTTAATTGCTCCAACAGTCCGAACGGCGCTGGCGCACAATGCGACAATTGGAATCCCCGGCCCTGTCCTTTCCACTATTGCGGCGTCCAATAGAGTGCGCCGGTCGCCCTTGCCGATGTTGATCAGTTTTACAACCGGCATCTTACCAGCGCTCCTTCCTTGGCCTGCGTTTATGGACGTTAAGGCGGTACTTCTTTCTATAATGTGCGGGTTGCGCCGGCAAGGTCCGGTGCGTTCTGCGGCTCGACGAGATTGAGCAACCGTTCGATGCCAATGGGCTCCTTGTCCTGCATCGGCACGAGCGCGACGCGTGTGGCGTACCGGGTACGCACCGCATCAATCTGGGCCAGCTCGAACGCGGCCCGCTGCTTCAACAAGGGTGACGAGGTTGACGCCGCGGACAGGCTGTTGTTGATCAGCCAGGCCCACGGCTCGATACCGGCCCGGCGCAGCTCTTCCTGTAAATGGGCGGCTTCCAGCACCGGCGTGGTTTCCGCCAAGGTCACAATCATCATCTTCGTGCGCTCCGAGTCTTGCAACCGCATCATCGGCGTCGTGTGATGCAGATGTGGGTCGATATGGCGGGTCGCTTCGCGGTGATAGGCTCCGGTGGCATCGAGCAACAGCAGGGTGTGCCCGGTCGGCGCCGTGTCCATCACGACGAATTTCTTGCCGGCCTCGCGGATAATGCGCGAGAACGCTTGGAACACCGCGATTTCTTCGGTGCAGGGCGACCGCAAGTCTTCTTCCAGCATGGCACGGCCTTCGGCATCGAGATCCTGGCCTTTGGTGTCCAGCACATGTTGCCGATAGCGTATGATCTCCGCCTGCGGGTCGATACGACTGACTTCCAGATTATCCAACGATCCGGACAGCGTGTCGGTCAGGTGTGCGGCGGGATCGGACGTGGTCAAATGCACGGGGAGGCCGCGTTGGGCCAGTGCCACTGCTACCGCAGCGGCTAGCGTGGTTTTGCCGACACCGCCCTTGCCCACCATCATGACGAGGCCGTGGCCGGTTTTGGCGATCTCGTCTACAAGAGTCGACAACCGTGGAAGGTCGATTGAGTTGGCGAACGTACCAGCGGCCACAGGCGCGGCTTCGTCTCGATCAGAGAATAGACTGCTCAGTGCCTCGACCCCGACGAGGTTGACGGCCTTGAGCGGCAGGTGATCGATGGGCAGGTTGCGCAGCACGGCAGGCATCGCGGCGAGCGCCTCCTGCTCATGGCGACGGATGGCGGCGGCCAGCGCGTCATGCCCCGCTTCGCGTTCCGGCAATACCCCGTTGATGACGAGATGTTGCCTGGCCAGGCCGATGGCGGCCAGTTCCTGGTGCGTGCGTGCCACCTCATCCAGCGTGCCTTTCTGTGCGCGAGCCACCAAGATCAGACGGGTACGGTTTGGATCGGACAGCGCCTTGACCGCTTCCGCGTACCGCTGCCGTTGCTTTTCCAGCCCCGACAGTGGGCCGAGACAGGACGCGCCCCCCGGGTTCGTTTCAATAAAGCCGCTCCACGCGCCCGGTAGTTGCAGCAGGCGAATGGTATGGCCGGTCGGCGCCGTGTCGAAGATAATGTGATCGTAACCGGCAATCAGCGCCTCATCGGTCAGCAATGCGGTGAATTCGTCAAAGGCCGCAATTTCTGTGGTACAGGCCCCAGAGAGCTGTTCCTCAATGCTCTTCACCACGGAGTCCGGCAACTGTCCGCGTACCGGACCGACGATGCGTTCGCGGTACTGCTGCGCCGCCAATTGCGGGTCGATTTCCAGGGCTGAGAGTCCCGCGACAGTGGCAATGGCGGTGATGCTGTTGCCGATGGTCTGACTGAACACCTGGCCGACGTTGGACGCCGGATCGGTGCTGACCAGGAGAACCTTCTTGCCCTGTCGAGCCAGATGGATAGCGGCGGCGCAGGACAGAGACGTTTTGCCCACGCCACCCTTGCCGGTAAAAAACAGGAATGTGGGTGGGTGGTCTAGAAACAGCATGACGCACTCCGTTGACTTGATGAACCAATCAGCATGGGCCGCCACCACAGCAGCTGCCTTCTGTCTTGTTCGTGGCTGGTGCAGCGGCCAAGCCCGCCCAGCGCGTCAGCTCAACCAGGCTGGGATAACGCCCGGCCAGGGCCACTTCGCCGTCCACCAGAATCAGCGGAAGCGATTCCTCCCCCGAACGCTGTAAAAAACCTTTGACCGTTGTATTGTTGGCGAACTGCAACGGTTGTTGCCCCAGGTTAAAGCGTTCGATCGTCACGCCTTGCTGCTTCGCCCACTCAACATCTGCCGCAAAGTTCACCAATCGCTGATCCACATCCACTCCGCAGACACCAGTGCTGCAGCACATCGCCGAGTCGTACACGTCGATCTTCGTCATGTTGAACCTCCATGAAATCGTGAATTAAGAGAGAACACGAATGCCTGCTACGAAAGAGTGGCAATGCGGTCCAATGCAACCTTGAGCTGCTCGCGATCATGCCTGAGCCGCTCAATGGGCAGTTTCAGGAATGCTTCGATGCGGGCGCGCAAGGTGCGATAGGCCTGCTCGAACCGGGCGTCAATTTCTGCGTCGGTCCCGGTCGCTTTGGCCGGATCATCCACGCCCCAATGACTTCGCAGCACCGGGCCGAGATAGGCCGGGCAGGTTTCGCCTGCTGCGCTGTTGCACACCGTGATGACGATATCCGGAATGGTCGGCAGGCCAGTCCACGACTTGCTGTGCAAGCCCTCGGTCGAAATGCCCTCGCGCCGCAGGAGCGCCAGGGATCGCGGATGTATTGTGCCGGTCGGATGGCTACCCGCGCTCATGGCGCGCCACTCAGGGCTTGCCAGCGCGTTGAACGTGGCCTCGGCCAACACAGACCGGCAGGAGTTGCCGGTACAGAGGAACAGGATATTCACGATGTCTTCTCCTCTTGAGTGCACGCCGTCGGCTGTGCCGTCGCACGATCACAGGGGAGCCTGCTAGGCAGAACTCTGTTCAGATTCCAGTGGTTTCCTTGCGCGGATGAATGCACTCATGAACTTACCATCCATCTGCGGCGCAAGCGCCTCCACATTGAGTCCCGCGCCGGCTAAGAAGTCCTTGGCATCCTCAACGCGATAGATGCGTGTGGGGACGATCTCGATCTCGTGAAACCCCGCCCTCCCTAATTTGTCCCGGTAGACGGACTCTTCTAAGGCGCCTGCGACACAGCCCATCCACAGTTCAACGCTGTGGCGAATCTCAGCCGGGACGTCGCCCCGCACGACGACATCGGAGACGGCAAGCCGACCGCCGGGCTTCAGGACTCGGAACGCCTCAGCCAACACGCGATCTTTGTCGGACGAGAGATTGATGACACAGTTTGAGATGATCACGTCGACGGAGTGATTCGCCAGTGGGATCTCCTCAATCTCGCCTTTGAGGAACTCCACATTCTGCAAGCCCGATTTTTGCTGGTTCTCGCGTGCCAAGGTGAGCATCTCGTCCGTCATATCCAGCCCATATACTTTACCGGTCGGTCCAACCCGACGGGCCGACAGCAAGACATCAATTCCACCGCCTGACCCGAGATCCAGGACCGTCTCGCCAGGATTGAGTTGGGCCAAGGCCGTGGGATTCCCGCACCCTAATGAGGCCAATACGGCCTCCGCCGGTAACGCCTCTGTGTCCTTCACCTCGTAGAGATTGGAGGTGATGGGAGCAGCTCGTTCCGAGACCGATCCACAGCAGGAACTGCCTCCTCGTTTCGCCTGCAACGCCGCTTGGCCATACTCGGCCTTCACAATCTCTTTGATCTCTTGGCTGTTCATCGCGCACTCCTTCTATTGATCAACGAATGTTGATTACTCAGCGCCAAAAAAACTAACGACACCGGGATGAGGAGCCCACTCGTGGGAATGAGCCCTGTAACGATTGGACCACCTCTCCAATTCCTCCAGGGCTTCTGCGTTGAGGGAGTAGTAAATCCATCGGCCCTCAGGACGATCAGTGATCAGTCCTGCATCCTTGAGTACTTTCAGATGAAAGGACAGGCGCGACTGCCCCGCCTTGAGTGCCTCGGTGAGGTCGCACACACATTGCTCACCGTCTTTCAGTCGCTCCATGATCTCCAGCCGTGTTTCATCCGACAAGGCATGAAAGAAGCTCACGCCTTTCTCGCGCTGCTTGATAGTAATCGTCATGGGTGTATCATAACAACAATTATTGATGAGTCAAGGGCGACAGATGCCCTGGGCCTGATGGGACCACGAGATGCTTCATCGGTGAACCAACTGGTACGTTCTCATTTGCAGTCGAGGCGTGTGCAATACTCGATCGCGGCCTCAATGGCCGCCAGGTGCGCCTGCACTCGCACCTCGATCGAGTGCCTGCCAGGGGCTTCGAGGGTCAGCACCCGTTTCACCCCATGGATCTGGGCATAGGCAGCCAGGGGCCACCAGGCCAGCCTGTCCGGATTGCATGGACCGTCGATCACGCCACGACCGGCTGCTCCCCCCTCGATTTCTGAGTTCACGTTAATACTCGTGACGTTCCTCACTCTGTCCACAATCTGACGGCCGACGGCTTCCGCTCCTGCATCCACGCTCTGGTACAGATAGTACCCGTGGCTATCACGGTCGTCGTGAAGATCAATCACGAGATCGAAATGCTGTTGGAGTATCGGGTGGACGAAACAGATCTCCGCCGCTGGGTGAGGGACATTGAATTCCCGGTTCAGGTCCTTGCCGTCAGGATTCTCTCGGACATCCTGTTCATAACCACAGGGATTGAGACAGGGCAGCAGCACGAACTGCCACCTGTCTAGCTATGGTCGATACCGGTGTTGTTCGAGCCATACGCAGAGCGCCTCAACCCCGGACGGTTCATCTCCATGGGTGCCGGCGGTGAGCAACGCGCGTCGGGAATGACGATGGCCGAGTACGATCGTGGCCAGGCGGCAACCTGGTTGGTGGGCTGAGGTCCCTTCAAGAATGAGCGTCGAGTCAGGCACCGAGGCGAGCGCATCTGTCAGACGTTCAAGGATGCGGGCGTAGTCTCTCGTTTTTTTTGGCGATCCCACTAGCAATCAGGCAATGGATCTCAGGTTGTGGCGGGCTTCGCCTCTTCTTGTTTGAGAATCCCTCCTACGGCTTCGCGCAGACGATCCAGGATTCCGTTGTTGTCAGTGCCCCGGATATCCACGGGGACGAAGTGCTTCTCATTGAAGCCGGTCGCGCGAATGAGTTTCTTGAAGAGCTTCTCCTGGGCCTTCGGGGCGCAGGCGCCCACGAGCAGGTAGCTGTCCGGCTTGGCCGCCTTCATCGCCTCTTCCAAAATGGCGTTCCCCCCCTGGCCGCACAACTGCGGGCTCAGGACGGTGTACTTGACGTCCAGGTCCGATTCGACCTCGAACGGGAGCTTATTCATGTCCGAGTCTTTGAATGAATCGCAGAGCCCTTTGCAGTTGCACAACAATACTTTGATTTCCATGGGTCACCTCAATACACGATAGTTATCCCTTGACCTGCTTCCAATACGCATCGACCCGCTCTTGAATGCGTCGAATGGATTCGTCCTGCCTGTTCGGTTCGAACAGATGCCGGAACCAGCCCTGCAATTTGAGGTACACTTCAACCGGCTTACGCGTGGGAATGTGGGTGTGGACGACTTCTCCCCTGCCACCTCGACCATGGAAGCGGGCCGCTCGCATCAGTTATTTCCTCAACGCCGCCTGGTCCTCCCCCGCCTGTGCGCAAGCCATGCACAGGGCCGCCGCGGGGAGGGCCTCCAGCCTGGACTGGGGAATGGCCTTTCCACATTGCTCGCATCGACCGTACTGCTCTGTCCCCAGCTTGACGAGCGCCCGGTCGATCTCCTCGATCTCGGCCTTTGCTCGCCCATCCAGACGATCGAGCAGCCGAACCATGCTCTCCTCCTGCCCCCGCTCCTCCACTTCGCTTTCGATATCGCTTTCGAACCAACGCAGTTCCTCTTCAGTCTGGGCAACCTGACGAAACAGGTTACGCCGTTGGGTCAACAGCTTCTTCCGAATATCGTCGACTGACAGCATCACAATAGCCCTCCCTGACAACGGCCACGTCAGCTACAACATTTATCCATTTTTTCCTTCATGGTCTCTCGTCCAGCCTTGGCCGCCGCCTCGACATCCGCCGCTTTCTCTGCGATGAAATGCTTGCCACGCTCGATGGTCTCATCAAGGGCGGCTCGCGCCTCCTTCGCCTTCTCCAGGACTTCTTCTTCGGCTTTCCTGGCATACCCCTTCAAAGCCCGGCGCGTCTCTTCCCCCGACTTCGGAGCGAGAAGAAGACCTGCCACCACTCCAGCCACGGCCCCCCCTAAGAATGCTAATGCAACAGACGGTGCCGAACATTTTGACTCTTGATTGTCCATAGCGATTCCTCCTTGGATAAACGTGATTCTTTCAGATTGAAAAGCGAAGGCCGTGCCAGAGAAGCAGAACCAGGGAAGCACTGATTACTGTGATTTGACGAGGCCTTAAGGAAACATGTGAAGAAGGGAGACATTCCCCTGGGGCATTCCAGGTCTTAGGAGAAAAGAGCGCTGTCGCAAAAAGCAACAGGCAAGTACTCAGCGCCCTTATGGTCCGAGAAATGCTCTAGGCGAAATGGACTGCAACTCCACCAGACGCGTCGTGAAACGGACGCGGGAAGTCCGCGAGGGAGGTCCACGTTCTCGTGCAGTACGTGGACCGACCGAGGGGCGAGACCGCCTGTTGCAGCAGCGTCTCGGCGAGTACAGCAGAAGTGCGCGTGATCATGCTGGCTCAGGTTACGGTTGCTGACGGATCAGGGTCGGCACGATGTGGCTCTGGGCATCATCGGTGATGCCGAACCGGGTATAGGGCTTGTCCACCATCTCGTTGGCATAAAGGCGACCGGTGGGCGAGGGAATTTTCATCTCTATTTTCGCTTGGCTCTTCGGCTGGATCGTGATGGTCTGTTCCTTCGTGCCGCCAAGGTACGGATGCCAAATCAGCATCTTGTACGTGCCGGGAGGAATGGCGTCGATTTCAAACCGGCCATCCCGGTCGGTCAGCGCATAGTAGGGATTCTCCATCGCCAGGCCCCAGCTCTCCATGTACGCATGGAAGCCGCATTGCATGACAAACACCCGGCGCCCTTTCGTCATGCCGACGAGCTGCTTCATCGGTTCGCCGGCCAAGTGCTTGTGATAGAGGGCTGCGTCGCTCTTGTCTTTAAGGTCTCGTGGGTGCTGCGGATTCATCGGCAGCGGCACGTTGAAGAGCACGCGCGGGCCAAGCTGAGAGGTCTCATAGGCCTGAATGTCGTGCATGACCGGATCCATATTCACGACGACCACGTCCTGTTTCTCACGCACCACGGTCGTAAAGGGAACGAATTGGCAATCCTTGGCTTCGATTCGCGGAGTCGGCGCGTGCGAGAAGGATTTTCCTTTCTCGATGTTTTCGAGATACACCACTACGTCGCGGAACGCTCCCGCAGCTCCCACGTTGAAGGGCTGAAGCAGTCGCCATCCCTGGCCATCGGAAATCCGCCCGCAGTAGATTTGATCGGGAAGCGTAATCAGGTTGTAGCCCTTCGGCTTAGGCACCTTACCGTCCAGCGTCACGGTGCCGACGAGGGTTCCGCCCTCCGTCACGGGAATCTCCTCATAGGCCCAGGCGTATGAGCCGATTCCTGTCATCACGGCGACAATTGCAGCAAGAAGGAATCGCATGACATGCCCTCTTTTTATAAATTTTAAGGTAAATACCAAGTCCGACGTTCTTTGCACTTATGCTGGTCGCGTTCGTTTCTGCCGATGGACCGAATCCACAATGCGCTGAATCGTAGCGGCTGTCAGGTCACGGATCGTGATGTGTGCCTCGTCATCGCCATTGAAGGTACAGAGCGCGATGGTGAAACAGTTGGTCCCGCCACGGATGATCTTCAACGCGATATTGGACTGGTGGCAATGGACGCCGACGAAGAGACAGACATCGATCTTGTTCTACCAGATGGTCAGATTCGGATGGTTCGGGTTGATCTCCTTCTCCGGAACAATCTTCGGGTACTTCGGTCGGTAATCCGGAATCGGAATGAGCTTGGCCGGGATCGCCTTGGCCAATGCCTTGATGACTTTAGCCTCTTGCATGGCCTGTTCATTCCAGGCCCACAACACCAACGGTCCGGGGAAAATTGTGGGATTCTTGGCATTGAGGAGCCGCCGCGCTGCCTCGTCAATCGCCTGTTGCTCGGGGACGACCTTACCCATTACAAGGCCTTCTCCCTTCGACGGCAGCACGACCCCCCGTGATGAAACGGGAGTGGCTAAATAACCTTCCGGACCAACGGTCATTTCATGCTGACTCATCCTGGACTCCTTTCGATCGGTTGTTGTGTGTTGCTCCAAGGTCTTCTCTCATAAACAAGTCCATCGGCGTCAGGGCCGTTCCCTTATCTGGCATGACCACAGAGAGTCGAAATGAGCAGGCCCCCTCGATGCGATCCGCATGCGTCCTGGTCTGACCGGACTCCACCACCACCACGCGTTTTACGGTACCCGCGAACGATTCCAACTGCGCCACCGGCAACGGCACGATCTGCTTGGGATACAAGGCGGCTACGCTCATGCCAATATTCCGGCACAGCATCAGCGCGTCACGAACCACGCCTTGGGTCGCCCCCCAGGCGATAAATCCGACCTCCGCGTCGTCCTCCCCCTCACGCTCGGCCCGCATGGCCGCGGTCCCCTCTTCTTCAGCTCCGTCGAATCCGTCTGCGGCATCCAATTGTTTCCCGCTCATGGCCGCCGCCAATGCTCCGACCCAGACACTTTCGAGACGTGCCGTGAGGGCCTCTTCGACCACGACTCCCACCACACCGGCCTGGTTCGCCTCGACCAATCGATGTCCCACGACCAGCAGCCGCAGTGCGTCGGCTGCATCAGCAGCGACAAGGACTCTCGGATCGGAACAGCCATTCAGCGAGGACAAGATCGAGGCGTCATCTTCACGAAGCAGCGCGAAGACTTTTCCGTGCGGGCCTCGATAGACCTGGACGTCTGGAAACTGCTCGCTGTGCAGCCCCGAGACCATCTTGTCGGCCATAGCGAGGTGTCTGGCGACCCACTGTGTCGGTGATCGTTCCAGCTCGCCGGCGCACTCCGTTCCAGACCCGCAGTGACTTGCGGCAAACCCGAGTTTCACGGCGTTCTCCGGACTCAGTACGATGCGCGCATCACCTCGGGCGGCGAGTGGAAGGGAATAGATGTCGTGTTTGACGAGCGAGCGGGACGCGAACTGATAGCCGCTGTCGAACAAACGGGATGACGTGAGGGATTTCAGACAGACCCGCCGGGCCTCCTCGGAGAAGCCGAGCAGATAGGCCAGCACTCCCATCGCCACAAACCCTTTGCCCCATGCGTCCTGGCTGTACTGCGCGTTCAGCTCCCGGAGAGGAACCGGGTAGGCAATGATCCCGTCAGACAGCTGAGGATGAAGACGGAACTGTTCAGACGGCTCCCAGACAAGCACGCTGCCTGACTGCATACCGAATTGCCCGAATTCAGAAGGGTCCTGATCCAGATATACGACCACATCACATCCATGCCCCATCGAATAGAACGGGCGCGATGCGATTCTGAGGCGCAACACCAAGTGCCCTGAGCCACCATTCAGCCTGCCGCTCTGAACCATCACCTGGCAACCGCGAAGGGTCAAGGCTCGGACAATGGTCGCAAGTTCATCGATGAGACCCGATGCGCTGCTCCCGACGACCTTCACCGTCAGATCGAAGTCCTGATTGGGACACGCGGGAAGCCATGCTGAAAACGGGGCCATGTCGATCTGTTCCGTACTAGACACGATAACTATTTTCCACCTCTAGGACCGCCTTCACCTTCATCCACTGGACCGCATACCCGTTGAGGAACAGATAGTCATACACCGCAGCCAAGAAGGCGTGCCCATCGTGGGGCGAGACAGGACTTCCCTCCCAGCTCTGGACTCCTCGTCGAAGCGTAACGCGCAGACCCGCATGACTCGTCGTTGATCGACCCTGCGACCGGATCGAACCAGACGACCGCCGTACAGCCTCTCGGGTACTGCACGACCAGGACGTCGGTCTCTCTCTTCATGAGCATGGCGGTGGTTCCGGGAATTACTTTTTCTTCTTTTTCCGCGACGCGGTAGTCTTCTTGGATATCTTCGCTGCCGGCTTGGATGTCTTCGCTGCTGTCTTACGCTTGGCTGCCATGAGTTCCTCCTGTAATGGCTTGATGATGATCACCCCGCCTGCTCGCGGAGCCTGACTACTTTGCCCTCCACTCTGGTACTCTGCAGCAACTGGTTAAAGCTATCGTTCAGCACGTCGTTGACCAATTGCTGTGCATCCTCCGGTTCGAACCACCATACAGCCCTTCTTCACTGTCATAGGCCTTGTTCCTCTCCGCTCACCGAACGTAACTGGTTGGCGTCGGTCGGCATCACCCTTCACCAACTCCCCTCACCGAATCGCTTCGAAACACGATGACCTCTATCCTTTCAGTTTCCAACCAACCGGAATACTCCGCAAGGGTCGCCACCACAAAATCGCCTGGACAAATTTCGTCGAGGCTCAGCCGTTCAAAGACTTTCAAAATCCTGGCACCCACTCCCACGATACACTCGGTGCAGCGAGTCCCAATGGTGTCCTCCTGTTCAGCACCAGGTTCGGAGGAGATTTCGGTTGGTTCACGACCGACTCGACATGGCCCCAGATTGCCGACATGATGATCCCTCTTTACCCGATACTGACGAATGGTAAAACCGAACCGCCCGTGACTGCCCTAGCCGACGACGGTCTGCTCCGGTCTAACGTAGATCGTGTCAGCATCCAGCCTTCCCTCCTTACCATGCCGATAGGACACTTCCACGAACTCGCCCTCCCGTAGACCCGACACATCAACCGACTCGGTTCCCCTGGCGATGAGAGTCTGTGCCACAATGTTGGCGCGGACTCGTATGACGATTCCGCCAGGTAATAATGTCCTCACCTGGATATGCTGGGAACGCGCAGGCGCTTTGTCTACATTCTCAAGATGGCCCCAGATCGTGGGCATGGTCCCTCTCACAGAACGGACTGCAGGGGCCGCCCGGCTCGTTGCCGGCATCGAGCTACCCCTTCTCGGGCGTTCAGACTGTTGGGATCGCAGGCCAGAACCGCGTTCCAGTTGAACAAGGCTTCTTCCGGTTGTCCCAGTTGTTCCAACAATGTCGCCAGTTCACTTCTCGCCAAGATATCGGTGGGACAAACCGCCAGCCCATCCTGAAGCCGACCGATTCGTGCGATCCAGTCCTCGCTCGGCGCATAGGCACCGAATATGACAACACAGCTACCCGCAAGAACTTTCTCAATAAGGGGAAATTTCCCTGCGGTCCTGTTGGGCATGACGCCCTCCATCTCCGATCGATTGGTCGTGACACAAATAGGAGTAATGCATGGAAAGTGCCGCAGAACGAATGAGTGTCTCGACGGGCTTGTGGTGATGAAAATCGAGGACTTACGACATAGGCGTACAGAGCAAGGCAGATGGTGTGGCAGCTGCTGAAGATCCCTCTGCATTATTTGCAGATCAATGCTCTTCGCAAGCATGTGGCCTCTGCAGTTCTTGCAGAAAAAAGGTGTGGTCGAGCGCCTGACGGGCAATCAGGCGCTCTGACACGCGCAAGATTTGCGAATGAACTTCTGAGAAAGGCGAGCGCACATCGTGTCAGGGTATCCGTAGGACAGTCCGTCAACCGCGTCTGCAGCAGGGTCACCCACTTAACCCATGACGTTCCCGACTCAGACCGGTGGTCGAACTCGGCTGTGGTGATGTGGCGCCGATGTTCATCGGCCTGCTCGCACCCTCCGCTTTTTGGCTTCTTCCTTCAAGATCCCTCCGGTCTCGCTCGTGTAGGTCATCATCCGCTCCTGCATACGAGAACCAGTGCAGGGAGAATGCCGTGGATGGGCTAGTTAATAATATTGCTGAGTGGGCTTGAAAGAAATTGCAGGCTTACGGGGCTTCTGAAGATGGGCAATACATCCCACCCTCTGAGAGCTGATCACTGCTGCAAAAATTGCAGATAGCGCTTCCTCCCAGGCAAGCAAACACTGTCACTCTTGCAGAATCAGCAATAATCCTACGCCCATCAGCACGGGGACGAGTGCACAGACGTAAGAGTTGAGAATCAGGCAGGGCAACGGGTCAGACGAGGGGAGTTCGAATCGAACAGCCGAACAGAGCGCGTGCTTAGTCCCGGATACCGTACTCTTTGATCTTATGGGTCTTCGCGGATCACAGTGGGTCCTTCTGTGGTCCGATCCTATGTGAACGCCTTGTTTGAGGCGGCGTTCCAGGCGTTCCCCACCGCTTGAAACTGGTGCAGGTTCTGGCGCAGAGTCGCCGCATGAAGAACCCCA
>JANYBU010000319.1 GCA_025360665.1 Nitrospira sp. | reverse complement strand
TCGTGCCAATAGACTCACCCCTCCGTTCACATGGCGGCACATCGCTTGCTGCTATCAATCTGAGCAAACTCAGGCCGAGGTCAAGGTTGAGCACTGCCCTTGACGTTGTAAAAGGAGGACCGTCATGCCCATGTACGACTACACCTGTCTGGACTGCGGGAAGGAATCGTTGGTGGTCTTGACGCTGAAGCAACATGAAACGAATACCGTGACATGCCAGAAATGCGGCAGCAGCAAGGTGCAACAACTGTATACGTCGTTTGTTGCCCACACCACGAAGAAAAGCTAGAAACACGCGAAGATCGTTTAGCGTGAGACGTGAAAAGTAAATAGTAAAACGTGGGGCTTCCGAATGCTCTTCCTCAGAAACCTTTCACCTTTTACGTTTCACTTTTCACGCGCAACAGGGGTTTTCGAAGCTGGCGAGGAGGCTGTCATGCGCCCGATCCATCATAGCCTGATATTAACCATCATCCCAGTCATCATCGTCGCCGGATTGATGGGTTTGGCATTCCATTCGTATGCCTACGCGCAAGAGTATCCGTCCGATACCACGCGCGGGAAAGCCGTGTATGAGCGCCATTGCCAGAAGTGTCACGGTGTCGGAGGCTGGGGGGATGGACCTGACGCGCAGGCCCTCAAGGTGGCGCCGGCCAATTTCCACCGTTTCTCGTCTTTTCTGAAATCCGACGAAGAACTGCTGCGGACCATCGAGCACGGGGTCGTCTTCAGCCCCATGCATTCATGGCGAGGCCAGCTGACGGACGGAGAGATGCAGGATGTGGTGACCTATGTTCGCTTCTTATCCCAACAGACACAGTGAGCAGATCGAATCGCATAAACTACACACATTATTTTGGAGAGAATCAGCATGACGCAACGTACCGTTCTAGCCACGATGCTGGCACCACTCGTTCTTGCCCTGCCGGCCATTATCCAAGCGGCAGAACCGAGTCACGCAGGCAGTCACCTCACCAGCTGTGACAGCCCGTACAAAAAGAAATCCGTTCCGCCCAAGCAACTGCAGGCGATCGTGGCATCGCATGGACAGTGGCTCGAACACCGTGAGAAGCCGGAATATCAACGCGCGGATCTGTGCCAGGCAGACTTGCGCAAAGCGAAACTCGCCGGGGCCAACCTGGAACGGGCGCGATTGGAAGGGACCGTCCTCCGCCAGGCAAATCTGCACCAAAGTAATTTGTCACAAGCGAGCCTCGCGGGAGCCGATCTCACGAGAGCCTCCTTGGAAGATAGCAACCTGACGGGAGCCGATCTCCGGCATGCACGATTGTCGAACGCCAATCTGTCCCGTGCGATCGGTGATGAAGCGGCGCTCTACAACGCCGTCCTGACCGGAGCACAGATGCACGAATCCGCCTTCGAACGGGCCCATTTTGAGGGAGCGGACCTCGCATCAGCCGATCTGACCGACGCCTCCTTCGTCGAGACCTACTTCTACGGCGCCAACCTCGCCCGGGCCATCTTGGCAGGGACCGACCTGATGGGAGCCGACCTCCGCCGAACCGTCCTGACCAACGCAAACCTTCAACAGGCCAATCTGCAAGGAGCACTCCTCGACGGTGCGCGGCTCGACGGAGCCCTGATGGTTGAAGCAGACTTAGAAAGCGCCTATCTCGACGACGCCAGTCTGGTGGGGGCAAACCTGCGTGAGGCTATCCTCCGCGGAGCGGACTTGCGATACGCGAAATTCCTTTCGGCGAACTTGCAGCAGGCTGATCTGGAAGGGGCCAATCTGGAAGGAGCGCAGTTGATCAAGGCAAAGGTACAGTCAGGCAAACTTCGGATGGCGATTTTCTATAAGGCCGTCCTGGACCAGGCGGATTTCCAAGATGCCGAACTCTATCGAGCGGTGCTGATCGGCGCCAGGGGAACCAGCACCATCTTTACGAAGGCGGACCTCAGCGAGATTCATGCACCGAAAGCCCAATTCCATCACGCACAATTCAATGAGGCGGCCATGGAATCGGCCAATCTCGTCGCAGCGGACCTGAGCGGTTCGAACTTCACCCATGCGAATCTCGCCTATGCCAACCTCCAGGAGGCGAACCTCCGAGGCGCCACGTTCACCGGAGCCGATCTCACCGGTGCGCGACTGGATGACGCTGATCTTCGACAGGCGAACTTGCGTGGAGCCACCCTGACAGGAGCCATTGGCCTGACGCAGGCCCAGATCGATACAGCCTGCGTAGACGAGCAGACGAAATTACCAGCGGAGCTCAGCCGCTCGGCACCGTGCCCTACCACAAACCAAAAGGCGACGCGCCGGTAGCGGAAGGTTCAGGCTGAGGTTAAGGTTGACGGGACGAGCACAAGAAGGGGAACATGATTCCGGGAACCATCTAGAGGTCTAAAGAGAACAGCTGTGCGTAATCAACTCAAACACATCTCTCTTGCGGGAATGCTCTTTTTCTCCGCCATCCTGATGCAGGGCTGCTCAGTCCTGGCCTGGGTGGGCATCATGTGCGCTGACGTGGCTCTTTGCAGTGACGTTGAGTTCGAGTCCTTTGAACAGGCGTGGGTGGCACCGCCAGAGGCGCGACAGCATGTTCCTCTCAAGCACATTGCAGTGGCTCCCTTTGTCGGGGATCTACGCATGGCTGACTGGTGGGCGACCGTGCTCGAACAAGCAACCGATCGTCACGTGATCAGTCCGGCTGAGGTAGCCAGCCATCTCCCCGCGAATGTGCTCACACAAATGACGCAGAGCACCACCGACCAGGATGACATCGCACTGGCGCCGCAGGTTAGCCGGGATATTCAGGCGGATGGTGTGCTCTTCGGAAGAGTGGTGGGCAAACCGCCGCAGAAAGCATTTTGGGGATCGAAGGAGCGATATCCGAAGAGATTGTACCTGCACCTGGTCAGTGCGGAAGGGACACTCTTGTGGAAGGCTGAGCTCCCTTTCGCAGTAGTGAAGGGAACGAAGGAAGTTGATGAAGAAGTAGTCAAACGAATTCTCCTGACCCATGTCAGGACACATGCGAAGGAGCTGGGATGGACCGAACTGGGACTGGTAGCCCTGCACACGGGGTCATGACTCTGACCGAGAGGCCTGCGTCTTAAAGGCTCCATTCCTCAAAGGCGCGAACCTCCGTGATGATCCGCTGGACTTGTCAAAACATTCGTCAGAGTCTCCCAAAGAAGTCGAGCATGGAGAATGGCTCCAGGAACTCTTAGTCACCTTTAGTACGCGATACGGTCTGCCGTCCACAAAACCTGGAAGAGTTCTGGCCCACAAGGGCTCGAAATTCCAGCCTGCCAAAACGAGCCCTCCTGTGTCCCTAAATCAGGTGGTTGGTGGACATCCAGCGATCAGTGTTAGCCTCAGACCCGCGGTTTAGGAAACCGTTCTCACCACCCTACTCCAGCCTATTGCACCTCACTCAGGCCCACTCCAGCCAAGGTTTGCGCGAAACCAGAACTTTGGCTGGAATGAGCTGGAGTGAGGTGGGCTTGAGCACAATTTGAGCACAGCCCGCCGGTCGAGAAGCCTCGCGAGATCACAAAGCCTCTACCGCTGGGCGAATTCCGGCTGTGTCCTCAACCGGGAAACCGTAAACGCTTGTTTGGTCAAGCTATCCCCTAAGGACTCCATGATCGCGGCCAAGTTGAGTTCCAGTTGAATCTCCTTCTTACTCCGGACCGCCTCAGGGAACGATTTGAGTGCGCCCCAGGCATAGACCGACTCGTCCATTGCCTGCCAGATCGGATAGCCCTGGACCGTGTCAAAAGCTCGCGCTTCCACCCGGACCGGACGGAACGCGATGCCAAATAGATAGCCTCCTCCAAACCAAACCGGCGTGCTGGTCAACAAATTGAACCCCACATTTCCAAGGATGATCCCCGGATTCCAGGCGGTCGCCAATCCAATGGCTACGGTCTCCCACGACGTATCGGCTAACATCCCTGCGGCCGACCACTGCCAGCGAACTTTTCCATAATCCAAAATACTGCCCGCCACCACGAGGTCCGCGCCCAGGCGACGGCGGAATTCCGCAAGCTGGTCGGTGTTTGGAAGGACGCCGGGGTTCAGCTGTAACTCCTCAGCCAGGGCGTCCGTGTGCGTGAGCGGGACCATCCGAAACCCTTGTCCCGTCGCCAGTCTGCTCAGGAGTAGCCAGCGGGCCTCCTGTTGAATCTGCCGCAGGGCTGCAGCCAGCTGTGTCGATTCCTCCTCGGGCGACAGGGTCCGGTCCAGCGTTTCCACCGTGGAGAGCTTCGTGATGTCGAGATCGAAGCCAAACAGTAAGATCGCCACATAGGGGCGTTCGCTCAGATCCTCCACCTGGGATTGAACAGGGGGGTCGAAGGCGACGCAACCCGTCAGGGCTGCCCCAACGAGACTACATGCGACCAGAACCAGGCGACAGCAGATCGTACAGCACTTCATCGACGCCTCCCGTTGGGATAGACACGGTCAGGAATGAATCCTCACGGACCTGACCTCTCGCGGAGGTCGGCGCGTCCGTACCGCGTACCGACTTGATGCGAGGTCGATCAAATCCGATAGACGGAACGCGGCTGATAGAGAGGCCGGGAGGGGGGATTGTGCAGCATCCGCCATTCGACCTGAGGGATGGGATCTACGGAAATGGAGAATGCCGTGTCTGCGACCGCTCTGGTGACAGAGGCGTAACCTGGCGCGCCAAGGTTCGGGATGTCCGACTTGAGCCCCGAGGCCAGCTGTGACAGCGCCTCTTCGTCGAGATCCTGCCGCTCCTGCTCTTCTGCGGCGGTTTCTGGGACGACGTGGAACTGTTCAGCCAGTTCCAGGCAGCCAAAGAACATCCACAGTGAGAGCAGACACCACAGGGTGAGTCCAAAGACTCATATGTGCCGAGTCATGACGATCAAACAACTCCCGTCGAAATTCCAGGATCAGTCAAACTGGACCGAGGTCAAAAGCAGTCGCTTTAAATAGTGCGTAAACCCATCGTGGCACGCAGCCTTATACGTCAGCGAAGGCATGTCAAACAACACCTGATTTTGGGTATCGGAGAGCTTGCCCCGCGTTAGGTTCCTCCGACCTTTTGCTCGCCAACGGTTCGTCCTGTCACTTCATGCACGCTTCCGGCCACCAGATGCTGGACCAAGTTGTAAAAGATGATTGGGACCATGACTCGTGGGTACGAGCCAAGCACAAGAGAGGCTAGGACCAGCCCGGTCCCGTTGTTATTCATTCCCAGTCCGTACATGAGCGAGACACGGTCAGCCTGGTCTACCTTAAACAGACGGCTCAGCCCATATCCGGAGGCAAAGGCTGTGATACAGAGACCTGTGGTGATTCCCAACGTCACCGCCAAAAAGTCGAGATCACGGTCCGCCACCGCCTGGGGAAGAGAGACCGATCCATTCGAATAGTTCAATAGCAATAACACGATGGAATTGATGAGTTTGATGAACGGCATGACGGCCGTGAGCCGGGCTTCAGGCACTGCGAATCGCACACCAAGGCCCAGCAGGGATGGCAGTACGATCCAGAGGCCCAAGAACGTTCCCGATCCGTAGGCGGCGAGGTCCTGCAGCACCGTCTCATATTCCTCCGACGCCATCTCCCCGAATACCTGCAGCGCCACAGGCGTGATGATAGGGCTCAGAACGGTTGAGGAGAGGACCAATCCTAAGCTCAGCGCCAAATTTCCATTGGAGTTCTGCGCCCAGGCAGTAGACGCACCGGCAATCGGCATGGCGGCGACCAACGCGAGGCCGACGAGGATATGCTGCGCTTCGTCCGGCTCATACCACAGCCGCATGGCCAGGGTGACGCCAAAAATATAGATCATGGGGATGGCCAGATTGGCCGCGAGTCCGGCCAACATCACCCTGCTTTTTTGCATGAGAGATTTTAAGTGCGACGTCTTCACGCCCAATCCGGCGTTAAACATGAGCGTGGCAAGGAGGAGTAGGAGCAACGAGACATGGATCTTTGTCTGGAAAATGTGAACGTTGCCCAAGTTAACGTTCCTGATCCATAAACCGACCGTTGGAAAGACGGCGGCGATGGCATAGGCGCTGATCAAGAACCAGAGCAAATGATGGTGGATGAATTGAGACAGAGCGAGGAGCGTGAATCTGCGGTTATCCATATCTAGAAGATGCTGAGTTGGCCCAAAATCAAATCCCGCCTTCTGCACCACAGTAATTTAGGGCGGTTGATGTCCTGGCGCCTTGCCGATGATGTGGACACGGGGACCGTTTGAGAGAGGAATCACGTGATCCTCGTCGGTCTCGCCCCCTAACACCCACACGAACAGTTTCCGTGCATCGTTCAACTCCGGGTCTTTCAGCACCCCGTACTGTTCCTTCTGCATCGACTCATCGTAGAGGCCGATGCACCCGTGTGAGGCCGGATAACCCGGCATGTCCCGTCCATGGATCCAATAGGACAGGCCTTCCCTATTCACATGGAACCGGAGCGCGTAGTTCATCGGGTACGGCTGTTCCGTCCCTTCGATCGTATAGAGATCGGATTGATGTTGCAGATGGGCAGCGGTCAGACGGAACGCCCCCGTAGGGGTTTCGTTGAGTCCATTCCCGGAGGCGATGGGGGTCGCGAAGCGAAGGGCTCCAAATTCATAGGCTCCGAGAAACTGCTCTGTCAGATCGATCAGAATGAATTGCTCGTCCTCTTCTGCGGCTTGATAGAACAACGGGAGCGGGTTGAAGGATGCCAGATCCTCGATCCGCCTCGGGACCTTAATCGAGACACCGGAGTGCGCGTGACGCCGATCGATCCGATTGAATCGTGCCACGTCCACCCAGTACTCGCCAAATATCGTCTCCAGCGATCCGCCGGGCAGGATGATTCGGCAGTCCCACTCCACAGTGGCATCACTGGGGTAATGGATCTCGCAGGGACCGCGATGCTTCTTGGGGGAATCAGCTGATGAGACAGCGGAAACAAGCGCGGACACCATCAACACGATGAGCATGAGGCTGCGGTGCCACGCTGTTCGTCGTTCGTGAAGCGTCGTTCGTCTCTCGTTGCAGAACGGATTGGGGCCTGTTCGTGAAATATATTTCACGATTCACGCGTGACACGTCACGCGTCACGATCCTCCTAAATCTTGCAATGTGGATACGCCTGAACGCCTCGCAGGATGCTCAAAATGACATCCCAGCAAGGCCGCAGGGAGCTCGGCGACCGAAGCGTACCCTTGGGGGTACGTTGCAGGGAGACGGGCGACTGAGAACGACGCTGGGGGTCATTTTCAGCATCCTGCACGCCCGGCAGCCAGATACGCACGCAGAACATCCCTCCTGGCAATGATGCCCACGAGCTTGTCTTTGGCGTCCACCACCGGCACACGAATCAAATCGCTGGCTCTGAACACATGAACCAGTGTCGGGAGCATTGCTTCCGGGTGGATCGAATAGGGGTTACACGTCATGATATCGCCGGCGGCGACGGCACCAAGCTTGTGCCCGTCATCCATGGCGGCCAGCAGATCATGTTCGCTGACGATGCCCAGGAGCTTATCTTTGGCATCCACCACCGGCACGGCCCCAAATCCCTCGATCATGAGCGACGCGATGACATCGCCTTTGGTCTTGAGATGAGCAGACTGGACCAGTCTCTGCATAACCTGCTTGACCATCATCACACTAAAATCTTTCTTCGTTCGTGTCCTGGCCTTCTTCTTTATCGGCATGTATCCCCTCCTCACTCGTGATCTAATAACTCATTGACCGACCGCTTCTCCTGACAATGCCACGTCCCCCCGATCCTCCGGCCAGCGGAGGTGCACAGTCTTCATCTTTCCCGCTTCCACCGTCACCCCCTTGAGACCCTGCGTCCGATCCGCGTGGATCGCCGTGAGGTGATAGGTGCCAGACGGAAGTTCGACGAACAACCAAGGTCCGTTGACATGGTCACGGGGAATGTTGATCGGAGGTCCCCCTTTTGCTGACTGAATGGTGACCGCGACTCCAGCCAAAAAGGGCTTCCCTCCCGCGGTGAATACGAGCTTCAGCGAAAAGGGGGGATACTCGACGGTGCGTTCCTCGATCCCGACCCCGGCGCTGAAATACCGAACACCCTCTGCCCGATAGAGCGGGAGCGAGTCTTTGGACCGTTGACCGTTCACCTGATATTCCAATTCGAGAAACTCGCCAGACTCTCCGATTCGGGCGACCGATCTCTCTTCGGCCAAGCTCATTCCCCCACAGAGGCTACTCCACAACACAAGCACCGGAAACAGAATCTGCCTCATAGTCCCCTCCTAGAACTCAAGCAGGCCGCGGAAAACTATATTGGCACACGAGAACTTCGAAGGTCCGCACGCGCTGCACAACATGAGAATGTTCCTGCAGGATGCTCAAACAGTTCGTCCAGCAAGGCCACAGCGAGTGAAGGCCCGAGGCGTACCTTCTGAGGTACGTTGAGGGTCTGAACGATGCGAGAACGCCGCTGGCGGACTGTTTCAGCATCCTGCTAATGGTCAGACCACGCAATGTAAGTGCCAAACCTCTGAATCTGACAAGGCCCCCAATTTCTCGCGTGCGGGATCATCTGTTCCCCCACTGATCTTTTTCCCGTTCTTCAGAACTGGCGCCAATCACCACAGTAATCTGTTCGGCACTGCTGCAAAACGCCGCATGCCATGGCTGCGACATATCCTCTCTCTCCACAAACCATGAGAATCCTAGCGCGTCTCGCATATAATGCACCACTTATCACAGGCACATCCAATGCAGAACTGATACCTGGAGTCGCCTGCTGGTTGTTGGCCATCATTGTCATTGAGGAAGGGAGTCTGTCATGCGAATTCTTTGTGCCGTGGATGGGTCTGAATGCTCGCAGTGGGGGGTACAAGCACTCGAAGCGCTCGCCGGCCGGGAGCCGGAGGATGTGACGCTTCTCCACGTGGTCGA
>JANYBU010000282.1 GCA_025360665.1 Nitrospira sp. | reverse complement strand
GAACAGGCCGATGACCAGAAGGAATCCGGTCAGGCGCGCATCGAGACCACGAAGGGACCACAGAGGCTGCGTCCGCATCGATGGAACGGGGCCATCGGCTTTGATGAACCAGACAATCAGCGCGACGGCCACCACGCCAGGCACGATGGACAGCCAGAAGACCAAGCGGTAATCCGCTACCCAGACAGACAGAATGACGAGGGCCAGGGCAGGTCCTACCACCGCTCCCGCCGTATCCAACGCTCGATGGAAGCCGAACGCCAGTCCCAGCCGCTCTGGCGGAGTCGAGGCCGCGATAATCGCATCGCGTGGGGCGGTCCTGATGCCCTTGCCGACGCGGTCCGCGAAGCGGGCCGCCAGGACCGTTCCCCATCCGGGTGCCAGTGCGAGCAGCGGCCGCGAAGCGGTCGAGATCCCGTAGCCCAGCCCCATCAACAGTTTGGTTTTGCCGAAGCGATCGGCCACAACGCCAGAAAACAGCTTGAGCAGACTCGCAGCCGCCTCAGCGATCCCTTCGATCAGACCGACAATAGATTTGCTCGCGCCTAAGGAAGAGGTCAGGAACAGCGGAACGAGCGGGTAGACCATCTCCGAACTGACGTCCATGAAGAAGCTGACCCATCCGGCGATCCAGACGTTGCGCGGAATATGCGTTCTTATCATGTTGCAAGTTTGACGAAACGGCCGATCGACAACCCCTTCTCCCGGCGTATCTTCTCAAGTATCTAAGCACCGGTAATCCTTCAGAACTGTATCACGAAGTGAATCTGGGCATCACGGCATGATTCCATTTTTAGATGCCTGAGGATGCATGAAGACCTGTGCCATAGACCTGATCAGCGAGGCAAGAAGCCCCATCCCGATCAACAGGGCCGCTACGGTCCAGATCTATTCCATTCTGACCTCGCTCAAAGACGGTTACTCAAGGATGATTCGCCGATCGACGTAGGACGTACAGCTCGGATCGTTGGACATGGAGATGACCGACCACGGCAACGTTGAAGAGATCCGCCACCATGGTCACGCGCGTGCGCGTCAGGAGATTGGTTTCGCTGACCGGTTGCATGTTGGGGGAGAAACGATTCTTCTTGGAGGCGCGGCAATGTCTGGGTGAAGGCGGTTGTAATTCTGGTGTAGATACGTTGCTGGAGCGTCTCAACTGCCCGAGCCCGGAGAACACGAAAGGCGTCTGCCACCATCAGTGCCAGCGTAAAGGTCATCCGTGGCTCGACGGCGAAGTAGCTCACCAACTCCTTCGCCGCGATGGGGACGCGGAGCATGAACAGGCTGATCGCGATGGCGTAGGAGGCGATAATGCCGAGCATCTTCCGCTCCAGTCGCACGAGCAGCCCGAGCTGGTTCAGAATATCCTGGACAATGTTGAGCAGCTGGTATTGGGAGAATGAGGGCATCGTTCAATCCAAAAGAAACTCCTACCGAGCCGTGGGCCTGGTAGGAGTCGTCGTTCTTGGTCATGTCTCCTACCCTATGTATAGCAGGAGGGATCAGTCTGGCTCAATAGCCTCAGGCAGTTCCGGTGAACCCCATCACCGTTCGAAATTTCAGATTTGCTTATTTACCCCCTGTATCCAGAGGTCAGTTGAAGCGGCGTCTTTGGGGCGACGGGCGAGATCCGAAGTTCGACGTTCCAAAAACCTCGAACTTCGGACCTCGAACCCTCGCTCGGCTTGCCAGTCTCGTGTTTCCCGCTACTCTCCTGACGCCACCACGGTGAAGCGCATCGTACCCATCAGGCTCATCTCGTTGACCTGTTCTCCCACGTGAATTTCCACTTTGTATCGGCCGGGTTTCCATGCATCCTGTGGAGGGGAGAGCGTGAGGTAGCCGCTTTCGTCTTCCAGCGCAATGTGCATGGCATCTTGTCCGATCACCACGGTAGGATCGAGGCCGGCTACCGCTTCCGGGAAGCAGCGGCCGAACACCTGGAACCCCTGATAATGCTGGTGGAGGTGGAACACAATGAAGACTGCCGGGGTATCGGGACGGAACCGGTCGGTCGGTTTCACCGGCACGATCTCGTGCGTACGGTGAAAGCCCAGTTCTTCGTCGAATCCTTCCGCCGTCGTAATGGTGAGGAACAGGCCTTGCGGCGGGGCGTCGAAGTCGTAGGAGGTGACGTCTTGGGGGCGGTTCTGAAAATCAGAGACGGGGGAATTCTTGGTGATCGGCAGCTCCGCTGCCTGGAGTGTCGGCAGCGCCGACAGCGCGATGACAATGACCGCTGCGACTGCCCTTCGCCCCGCTCGTCTCGCCATAGCTTCTTGGTACACCGACCGGCAGGGGCTGTCAAGGATATGGGAAGCTGTCAGCGATCAGCTTTCAGCCCTCAGCTTCGGAACCAGAGCGGACCGCTCTAACGCTTCCCTTGCCTTGACTGACTACTGAAAGCTGATCGCTGACAGCTGCAGGAAATCCCGTTGCGGCTGTTTCCCGCCACCTGCTAGAATTCGTGATTCTTGAAGAGCAGAGGCGAGAAGGAGCGTGACGCGCGGGACAAGCGCGACTCGTGAAACTCAAGAAGCAGACGAGTCTCGCCTCTCTCGCACGTCTCGCTAGCCCCTAGCCTGGATTTATTTATGTTGCAGGACGCAGACGCCTTACCTCAGCTCATCGGCGACTATAAGCCGGTCGATCAGTGGCAAGTCCACATCAATACGCTCTTCTACCGCTTCCGGGGCGATCAGGTCCGCAGCTTCTACCAAACGTTTGCCTCAGCCGACTATCGGCTCGCTCATGCTCTCGCGGCGGACTACTTCGAAAAAGTCGTGAAGCGCGAAAAAACGTCAGGCGTCAGGCGTCAGGCGTCAGGCGAAAATGCGTCGGATTCACGCCTCACCCCTCACGCCTCACCCCTCACGATCTTGGAACTTGGCCCCGGCAACGGCAATCTCGCCGCCTGTTTCTTGAGCCATCTCAAGGTTCTCGACAAGGATGGAGTGGTCTATCCCCGCATTCGATATGTGCTGGTCGATTGGGAGCAAGCGGTGCTCGATGCAGCCCTGGCTCATCCGGAACTCTCGTCCCACCGCGACCGGGTCGAGACGCATCAAGGGACTGTGGACCGGCTCGAAGGAGTGGCGGATGGCAGCGTGGATCGCATCATCTGTAACGAACTGTGGAACGATCTCCCGACGAAATTGATGTTGCGCCAAGCGAACGACATTGAAGAAGAGTTCCTTCGACCGAACTTGAGCGAAGCCGCTCATGCGAAAATTCCTGACTGGGCGGCCTTTGTCCGGGCGTTTGCGGCTATGGATATGGAAGCGCTCAAGGGCTTTCCCCCCTTCCTCGACGACCTGGTGTGGGAGCGTGAATATCGGACGGTCGAATGGAAAGAGGTCCCCTACCGGAAGACGATCACGGATTTCCTCAAACGTATCGATGAGCAAGTGCTGGTTCCCGTCAATCTGGGGGCCTATGCCACGATCAAGGAAGCCAAGCGCCTATTGGCTCCGGAGGCGATCGGGTTCAGCAGTTTCGATGCAGGTACAGCGGATATGAACGTACTGAACGATCCGGAGAAGCCCTGCTATGGCCAATTTGGCGGGCAACAGAGTTTCATGGTCAATTTTGCATTAGCCGAAGCGGTCGCCAAGCAGTTGGAGGCTGGCACGATGACAATAGAAAGCCAGCGTGAGTTCGTAGGGCGCAGCTTGGGGACCAACGTCTTGACTCTCATGGATCTCATCGCTACCCATCCTTCCGCCGATACGAGAATGGCGCCGTGGGAACAGGACCGCTTGATGCTCAAGACCCTCCGCGCATTGAACGAGACCTATCGGAGCCCCTATGCGCGCCATCTGGACTTCCCCATTCCGTTGGAGATGCCGCCGGAGGAGCGTGACGCGCTTCAGGCCCTTGTGCGCTCGCTCACGCCGACAGGCATTCCGGACACCGTCGCCTATCTCACAGAGGAAGAGCTGACGTTCGCCTCGAAGGATCTCGAAGACATCGGCTACGATCCTCAGTCGTTCATGATTGCCTTGACCGCACCACCGAGCCCTGTGGATTACTTTCATGCCTTCGTCCGACCTCGCTGATTCTTCTGGCAGGATGCAGAAACAGTCCGCCAGCTAAGAAGATCGTTGTCTGGTCTGTCTGGTTTGTCTAGTTTTTGGTTGAACGAAACGAACCAGACGAACCAAATCAACCAGATAAACAAAACAAACCAGATCAACCAGATGGACCAGACAGACGGGCCTGTCCCAGACGTGCATACCAGTGAAACTCCGGCGTGCCCACATGCTTTCCCACACTCTGCTAGAGCCAAGCGGCCCGATCGTTGAATTTCCGCTTGACTAAGTTCTTGTACCTCTATAGCCTTCTCTATATAAGGAAGGCCTCCACCTTTTGACTGGTTCAACGACGCAGGGCGAGTGGGCTTGGGTGGGACAAAAAAACGAAAGCGAGTGATTGATGTTTGGATCATTTGGATGGATGGAATTGGTGCTGATTCTGGTCATTGTCTTGATCATTTTCGGCGCCGGCAAGATTCCGCAGTTGGGTGAGGGGATCGGGAAGGCCATTAAAGGATTCAAGAAGAGCGTCAACGAGGACGATGCCATCGACGTGACGCCTCCTCCGTCCAAT
>JANYBU010000259.1 GCA_025360665.1 Nitrospira sp. | reverse complement strand
GGTCTCACGGTCTTCCGCACTCATGTGTCGATAGGATTTCTTTGACATGGCAACACCTTAGCCCATCAGGGCCTGTCGTGTTGCACTTGGAGTTAGAACTCAAGCTGGAAGATCGCCTTGCCAGCAATCCGGAGTTTTTCTGTGAAGTGATTCGTTTGATTTATCGCTCGAAGAAAACCGAAGTCCCCACCAACGATCCATCCGAGGAGACGAAGGCGATTGCAACAAATGCCTGGCGATTGCTTCACGAGTGGCGCACTCCTCCTGGAATGCAAAAAGACGGTGGTTTTAACGATTCTCACTTTTCAAGCTGGCTTCAGCGTGTGAAGGAAATGTGCACGGAATCTGGGCATTTGGAGAGTGCACTCTTCAATGTAGGCCAGGTTCTTATCCATTGCCCGCCTGACACAAAGGGGTTGTGGATCAATCTCACCGTCGCAGATGCTCTGAATGCAAAAGATGCGGAAGATATGAGGAGTGGATTCAGAGCAGGGATATTTAAATCACGGGGTGTTCATTGGGTTGACCCCACCGGAACACCAGAGCTTGAGCTAGCTGAGCAATATCGAAAAAAAGCAGAAGATATCGAGAACGCAGGATATCAGCGATTTGCGGTTACGCTTAGAGGTTTGTCAGAATCTTATGCTCGGGATGCCGAACGTATCATCAGCGACCATAAAAGAGATAATGAAGAAGATGAATAGGAAGCTGCCCAACAAATTGTTTCAGGGGGAAACAAAGGGGTCTGGAATCTTTTTTTGTAATCGTGCGCACGGAAAACTTACGCGGACCTTCCAGTTTTCTTGACACGTGAGTCGAGCCGCCGCCCGCCACTATTCAGAATGCTTCCATTTCTTTTCCTGGACATCCCACGCTATGTTATACGGACGGAAAACCTGAACTCCGCATCGTATGCGGATCAGTCTATTTATCGTTAGGTTTTTTCATCCCGCTCTCACAGGATTCACAGGCACATAAACAGATACGGTAATAATATGGACTTATATTGTGCAGCTGGAGAACTTGCGGGGATCACGAGTCTCGTCGATGCGTTCTACTCAAACATGGATGACTTTCCGGAAGCCCGTGTTATTAGGAGCATGCATCCCGATGATTTAACCGAGGCGCGGAAAAAATTAACGTACTTTCTCTGCGGAGTGCTAGGCGGCCCTCGGCTGTATCTTGAACATTACGGCGGAGTCGACCTCCCTGATTTTCATAGGCAATTCACAATTGGAACTGACGAGCGAGACGCTTGGATGTTCTGTATGCAAAGTGCCATTGCTATTCAGCCATATGAGGCATCATTTAAAGAGTATTTAC
Source organism: Nitrospira sp. (assembly GCA_025360665.1). Lineage (GTDB taxonomy): Bacteria > Nitrospirota > Nitrospiria > Nitrospirales > Nitrospiraceae > Palsa-1315. Next base: position 9,314 of record JANYBU010000259.1, on the reverse strand, counting down.
TGGCTCGATTGAGCATTCCAGCGGAAAGAATCAGGCTGGTCAATGCGATAGAAACCTAACAATTGGGGGGGATTTAAGAGGACATTCTGGCCTTCTTGACGCGTGAGTCAAGCTGCCGCCCGCAACAATTCAGGATGTTCCCGTTTCTGTTCGCAAAAGCGGAACACTCACGCAGGATGCTCAAAATGGCCAGACTTCCCACCCGCCCAACCCTGCCGCGCCGAGACGCGCCTTTTATCTAGCGCGGCCGCAGCGAGCGACTAACGATAGCGCTTCCGAGCTTGCTCGTTGATGTTTCCCCAGGATGGCCCGGCTGAGTCCTCCACTGCGCGCGTCCAACGAGGGTCTTCTGAGACCGCGCGTTGCGCGAGCACAGAGGGCTCGCCGGGTCATCCCTCCCCTGCTGGCGGACTTTTTCAGCATCCTGTTAGAGCGTCTGGTGCGTGCCGTCGCAGAACGGCGGGGTCTTGGTCTGCTTGCACATACACAAGGCGACTTCTTTCGTTTCATCTACTGTAAACTCGACCGGCTCAATCCCGGTTCCTTGGTGGGACCCGTCACAGAACGGTTGGTCCCTCGAGCGTCCACATTGACACCAATAATAAGTTCCCGCTTCCAACGTAAGCACTTCGGGCTGCTTGGCTGCAATGCGCGGTTTCTCCATGAACAGGCCTCCTTTTTAGATTACAACTGTAACGGCTTGATCGGCGCGAGGACGGCAGCGGGATTATTTTTCCACAACGCCTCGTCTGCGTCCACATACAGCTCAATCTCATTCCCGTCTGGATCACGCAGGTAGAGGCTTTGGCTTACGGTGTGGTCGCTCATGCCGTCGATTGTGACGCCGGCTCGTTCAAGGTCTTTCTTCGCCGCGCGCAATTCATCGAGGCTATCGCCGACCTTGATCCCAATGTGATAGAGCCCTCGATGCCTTCCCTGAAGCGGTCCTGGAGCCTCGCCAACTTGGATCAGCAGGAGTTCGTGGTGGGTCCGTCCTGATGTCAAAGCCGCCGCCGCGCCGTTAAAGATACGTCCGACTTCATTGAATCCCAAAAGATCGCGGTAAAATGCCAACGCCCGTTCGAGATCCTTCACATAAAAGACGACATGCCCAAGATAGTGCGCTTTCATTTGGACACCCTCGTGAAACGTAAAACGTGAAAGGTAAGCGGTCTTAAGAGATTACTGCCTGATCCCATACACTTTTTACTTACCTGCGCCGGTATCGTAATAAAACCGCTCGTGCACGATCTTGCCGTTCTTCCACTTGGCGACGACAACCTGCTCCATGTGAACCGGCTGGCCGCTGGTAGCGATGAAATCCAGGTTGCACTCGTAGAAGGTTACGTTGTCGCCGACGCCTGAGGCCGTCACATTAAACCCTTTCCATTCCTTGACGCCGCTCATGAACTGCTTTTCTCGTTCGATGTTGGCAGCCAGCCCCGCCGTAGGAGGATTGGCATTCTCTTGCATCACCGCGTCCTTGTCGTAGAACTCATTCATGGCCTCAATGATCTTGCCTTGACGGATGTAGCCGAATAGATCGTTCAGTCGCTGTTGCAGATTGGTTGTGCTCATGACCGCTTCTCCTTTCGAGGTGTGTTGGTGAATGTAATCCCGGCTTTCTGCACTTCCTGATAGGGGAGAAGCCAGACAAGCGATTCATCGCTGAGATCGCCGACCTGAATGCGATTCCCCCAGGGATCGCGGAAGTCGCAACGAAAGCCAGGCACCAGTGTGAGTTTGTACTTGTTGATGAGCTTCTTCCGCACTTCCTTAATTTGTTTCTCGTCACGGACCATGAGGCCGAAATGCTTCGTGCGATCCGGTTGCAGTGTGTCCACTTCAAAGATCGCCATGAATTGATGCTCTCCCAGCTTGCACCAGGCGGCGCCTTCGCCACCGCGGAGCATCTTCAAACCAAACACGTCCGAATAAAACTTCACCGCTTTCTTGGCGTCGGTGACCTCAATGACGATATGGTTACATCCGTAGACTTGGACTGCCATCATGTCCCTTCCTATCTCTCCCTGACTATTTCCTTTGCCCGCTGAATGGCGGACACAAAGATATCGGGAGGCTGCGCGCCAGAGATCGAGATACTGCCGTTAAGGACGAAATAGGGCACCCCGCGAATGCCGAGTCGGTGACCGGCCGCTTCTTCGGCCTTGACCTCCGTGGCCCCTTCCTCACTGTGGAGAAACGATTCGACGGCCGCAGCATCGAGGCCGGCACGACCCGCCAGTTGACTGAGAACCGGCACCGAGCCGATATCAACCCCTTCCGTGAAGTACCCCCGGAACAGCGATTCCACGACGGCATCCTGGCGACCCTCCTGCTCGGCATACCAGACCAGCCGATGGGCCATAAAGGTGTTTGGAGTCCGCACCACCTTCTCAAAGGCAAATGGAATGCGCTCCGTTGCTCCAGCCGCCAGAACGTGTTCCTCCATTTGACGGAACGCATCGAGGCTCCCGAACTTAGCTTCAAGATATGTCGTACGGTCCATGCCGTCCTTCGGCATCGTCGGATTCAACTGATAGGGCCGCCAGGTGATGCGCGCCTGTGCGGCGTCAGTCAGCTGATCCAACGCGCGTTCCAGCCTCCGCTTCCCGATGTAGCACCAGGGGCAGACGACATCGGAATAGATCTCGATCGTGAGTCCACGATCTGTCATGACAAATGTCCCATCTTCCCTGCTTGATAGTCCTGCGCAGCTTGAACCAACTCTTCACGGGTATTCATGACAAAGGGACCGTAGCGGGCAATCGGTTCTTCGATCGGCTCTCCGGCCATGACCAAGAGCCGACTGTCCTCCTGAGCTTCCACCGTGACTTGCGAGCCATAACGCTTGCACACAATCAGTTCCGCTTCTCCTGCCTCGCGCGACCCATTCACAGAGACGCGACCTTGCAGCACGAAGATCGAGGTGTTATGCCCGCTCGGCATGCTGAGCTGAACTCGATGCCCCGCTTTCAGTTGAAGGTCATACAACTGGATCGGCGTGAATGTGTGCGCCGGCCCTGTATGTCCGAGGAATGACCCGGCAATCACGCGCAACCGACCGGCTCCGCCAGCGAGATCAATGGCCGGAATGTCGACATTGAGAATCGTCTGATAGCCGGGCGCTGACATTTTCGAGGCGCGCGGCAGGTTCACCCACAATTGAATCGCGTGGAGCGTACCGCCTTTCCTCGCAAACTCCTTCTCATGAAATTCCTCGTGGACGATGCCGGATGCGGCCGTCATCCATTGCACATCGCCCGGGCCGATCACGCCGGCATTTCCGGCAGAGTCGCGATGCGCCACCATCCCTTCATAGACGATGGTGACGGTTTCAAACCCGCGATGCGGATGCTCTCCCACGCCGCGCGGATGGTCGGTCGGCTCGAAGTACTGCGGCCCAGCATAGTCGAGCATGAGAAATGGGCTAACCTCATGATCGAGTTCATTGCTGGGGAAGAGATTCCGCACGGGAAATCCGTCACCGACCATGTGGGTGGAGCCTGGCTGATAGATTCCCACGATGTCTTTTGTTGCTGCGGTCGCGATTGTCTCATGACGGCTCATTGGCATCCTCCTTCCATTCGTCTCAAACCCGTGATGCGAACGTTGAGCTTACAGTCGCTTCTCCTCCAAATCGTACACATCAAACCACACATACACCGGGCGATGCTTCGGCACGACCCTGGGAATATATTCTTCGAGGTATTGCTGCGCCTGAAGACTCATGTCACTGAGCCGCATGTCGCGCAGCTGGTTGTTCCATTTCAACACGTCATCGGCATTCTTCACTTGCGAATGGCTGACGATCCACTCCGCGATCTCCTCGTCCGAGGCTCCGGTCGCCACGACCTCCTTGAACTGCTCGGGCGTGATGCCGGCGAACGTAAACCACTGGCTGGCCAGCGAACAGGGCCAGTAATTGTACTCCCCATTTATACCGAGCAAGAACGCCCGGCACTTGTCCACACAACGTGCCGCAATCACGTAGCCACCGAGTTTTTCACGGGGACTCCGTGGGTAGTTCTTGCGAAGATCCTGTGCGTATCGTTTAACCTTATCCAGATCTGTTGCCATACCCACCTACTGACTTCGTGTGCTCTGTGAACATTTAGAATTGAACCGCTCCGTCGCTCTCCCAGATGAGAACCTCGGCTCCAGTCGTCTCATCCACCCTCAAGTTCCTCGCTCCTGCCGACGTGAACCGCGCGGCATCGCCCGCGTTCAGAATCCCGGCCTGCTCCACATGCACCGACCCTTTCGCCACGAAAAGGTGAACATGTGCGTTGTCCGGCATCGTGACGGTTTCTCCAGGCAGAAGTCGTCCGGCCCAGAGGACCGCTCCTTTTTGTCGAATCGAGATGGCGCCATCATGTCCCTTCCCTGAGACAACCGGGACGAGCCCTCCCTTCGCGAGATACCCGTTGACGTCGAGCTGTTCATAGCCGGGGGTAATCCGCTGGGTGTCGGGAACGACCCACATCAGAATGAAATGCACGTCCTTGTCGGCCCTGAGGTTCATTTCCGAATGCCAGATGCCGGTACCCGCACTCATGCGCTGTGCGAGCCCCGGATAGATAATCCCCTTGTTGCCTTCGGAATCTTTATGTTCCAACTCGCCGTCCAGTACCCACGTAACGATTTCCATATCCTGATGCGGATGCGTGCGAAATCCGGTACCGGCCTTCACCGTATCGTCGTTGTTCACCAGCAACAGCCCATGATGGGTATTGGCTGGGTCGTAGTGGTTCGAAAAGCTGAAGCTGTGCCACGAGTCGAGCCAGCTAATCTCTGTGTGGAAACGCTCATGGGCTCGACGGATATCGATTTTGGTAGGCTGTATCCCGATCGTATTCATAGTTCCGCCTCCTTTCGTAAGTCTTCCGCCACGTCCCTCGTTTATCTCTCGATTTTCTCCGCAATGAGTCGATCCATCGACCACTTCCCAGCGCCCGTCATCAACAGCGCAAGGCCGATGCCGATCATCAGCAAATGATACTCGTAACCTTCGCTCTGTTGCTTGCCGAACCAGTTCATGAAAAATCCATTTTGGAGATGCGAGGTTGCGATGGCACCGAGCATAATCACTACGAAGCTCGCCACTGTGAAGCGCGTCAGGAATCCGGCGATCAGCCCCAGGCTACCGAAGAACTCTCCGACGATCACCAACAACGCGACGATCCAAGGCAAATGCATCGTCTCCGTATAGAATCCCATAGTCCCGGAGAATCCGAACCCACCATACCACCCCGCAACTTCTGGGCTCCATGCGGGAGCATCACTAATCCCAAGGTGAGACGTAGGGTGAACCCAGCCCAACTTTTATCAGTCTGAAAGAGTGTCTTCATAGCGACCCTCCTCTATGCGAGCATTGCGATTCGACAGCCCCTCCATCACAACGATGGCCGTCCCCCTCTACGACCCGCACATAGCATAATAGTTCTAGTTAGTACTAAGTCAAGTATAAAATCATCCCCGGATAGGAGTTGTCAAGAAACTGTGAGATACATCAGCTGTCACAGCTGATCAGGGGACAGGCTTGGTTCGATACAGCATACGATCCGGCTCGTCCTTCGAGGATGGAAACAACGGAGGAATTCCATATTTTTTCGCATGGCTAGAGTAGGCTAGGGGGAGGGACTCCTGCTGTGAAGCGAGTAAGCCCTTGAATAGGAATTATCTGATGATACCTCTTCTGACCACACGATTGTGTATCTTCGCGCTCTCATCTCTTGCCATGATCGGCACGCTGATCGTTGGGGGCCCTGAATCGAGTTTTGCGCTGGACCCTCTTCCTCGCTCTCCGCGAGTGGGGTCAGTGCAGATTCCTCTTGGCTCGTACGAACGCATTCCCATCGGGAAGCTTCTCTCCAATTCCACCAACTACCACCTACACGAAATCAGAATAGCTGGCACCGTCCGCATCGTTCAGACGCAGATCAAGACGCGGGGCTGTGTGGGACCCTATGAACTGACCGTGATCTCGTTGGAAGACGAGAGTGGGGTGGTGGATGTCCTTGATCAGGGAGCCTGTGGCAGGAATACGAGCACGGTCCGAGCGCCTATGCTCACCAGCGGCGATCACGTCGATCTGTTAGTCCTGGTTTTTGGGGCAACGAAAACGGACGGACTCGGAGATTCACTGGAGGTGTTCGCGCTCTGGATCGAGCGGGCCCAAGATTAGCCCCGCTTCCATCTCCTTACTCGCCTCTCTTCCCGCTCTTCATCGCCCGCTCCACTTCGCGGCTGGCTTCGCGCGTCTTGATGGCTTCCCGGCGGTCATGCTGCTTCTTGCCTTTGGCCAATCCGAGTTCGACCTTGGCAAGGCCCCGCTTGGAGAAATAGATGCGGAGCGGGATGAGCGTGAGCCCTTGCTGTTGCGTCTTGCCGAGGAGCTTATTGATCTCCTTGCGGTGGAGGAGCAGTTTCCGAGTACGGAGAGGCTCGTGATTCATGATGTTGCCGTGGCTGTAGGGGCTGATGTGGCAGTGGTGGAGAAAGATCTCGCCGTCCTTCACGCTGGCGTAACTATCTTGTAGATTTACACGCCCCTCCCGCATGGACTTGACCTCTGTACCCCGGAGCATGATGCCCGCCTCGAACTTCTCTTCAATGAAATAGTCGTGGTAGGCCTTGCGGTTCGTGACCACGGCTTTTTCGAAGCTGTCCTTCTCTTTCCCCATCAGGCGTCAGACTTTCATTGGCAGAGGTAGGTCGCTGTCGGCATTCCGTTCAGAACACTCGGGAAGAGACCGTCCGAGCGTGACCGGGAGCTAGCTGCTGATTGCCACAGCAGTTTTTGCTATGATGCCGCCATGCGCGGACTTGGTTCTATCGATTCTGTCTCCAGTGTCCTCGAAGGGTTGGCTCGTCGCCTCGGCCTTGAATCCAAGTTGCTTGAAAGCCGCTTACGCCGGGACTGGGTCTCCATCGTCGGGGAACCCATCGCGTCGAATACATGGCCTGACCAGATTCGCTACAAAAAGCTCTATCTCCTGGTCCACAACAGTGTCTGGCTGCACCAGCTCACGTTCCTCAAGCCGACACTCATTCATAAACTCAACACGGTAGCCGGCACAGAACTCGTCACCGACATCGTGTTGCGAGTAGGGGAACTTCCGGAGGCCGACCACGTGCCCGCGGCGCCCGAGGCCCTTCGTGCGGCCGCTTCAACACCGAGCGCGGCGCTGCTCGCGGAAATCTCGGCGCATGTGACCACCATCCAAGATCCGCTTCTCCGCGATCGCCTCGCGCAGCTCATGGCGCAGGCGTTGGCTCAACCGCGCGCGCCGAAGGCCGGCTGAGCGGTCCTTTGAAGAGCTGGCGAGTATACACTTGCGTCGCTGCCGTCTCCGGGCTATCCAGCGGCGGACCAATCCCCCCTTCTTCCTCCGACTCAGTCAGCTGGTACAACCCCCGTAAGGATCTTCGAAATCCTCCCCGAACAACCCGGTCCTCCCCGGTCAGATACTTGTGCAGCATATCCGGCTCCGCCCAGGTATCATCGGAAAAAAAGTAGATGGTGAGGCGGCGATAGCGATCTTGCGGATCGTCTGGCGTCGTTGGCCTGACTTTCATTGGTTCGAACTTTCTCGTCTCGTGACCGACTTTGCGGAAGCGCTCGATCAGCGCTTCGATTTCTTCGTCGCTCGTCTCGTCGGGAACATGGATCGCGACGGCTGTCTCTTCTTGCGATCCGACGGTATAGGGAGGGATTGACCGATCGGGACGGCTAAGATACATCCCGCCCCAGATCAGGGCGAAGGACCCGATGAGTACGCCGAGGGCCATCTTGACGACCGTATCCAGCGGCTTCTTGGGCTTGGATCCTGGAACGGGCGTTGGAGAAGAATCCTGCATGTGTATGGAAGGCCTAGCCCGCACTATTCATGAAGGTTCGTCGCGAAATCGCTGAGCCGCATCGTGAGACCGGGGCACGGAGCCCTGAGGACCCGATGCGTACTCATAGAGTACGGTGAGGGTCCAAGGGGCGAGTCCGCCGACCGAAGGCCCGTCGCAGCAGCGGATCGGCGATTGCAGCAGAAGCGTTCATGAATAATGCGGGCCAGGCTCAACGGACAAGGCGTATGTTGTCGCGAGTATCCATTACCCGCCGCCTTCCTCGGGGAGCACCTCGGCACTTTCCGCCAAACGCGCCACAGCCACAACCCGGTCGCCCTCGCCATCGAGATCGAGGATCCGAACCCCCTGAGTATTACGGCCGATCTCACGGAATTCATCCACCTTGCACCGAAGCACCTTGCCGTGAGCGGCCATCAGCATGATCTCATCGCCGTCCCGGACTTGAAGAAACCCGATGGCAAGTCCGTTGCGCTCATTGGTCTTCACGCTGATGATGCCCTTCCCCCCGCGTCCCTGGACGCGATACTCGTTCACCGGCGTGCGTTTTCCGTAGCCGCCCTCCGTGACCGTGAGAATTTGGGTGGTCGAGTCGGGGGTAATGGTTTCCATGCCGATGACTTCGTTCCCTTCCTCAAGCGTAATGCCGCGCACCCCGTGCGCCGTGCGTCCCATAGGGCGGACGTCGTCTTCCTTGAAGCGAATCGTGATGCCCTTCTTCGTGCCCAACAGGATTTCCCGCTGGCCGTCGGTGACATGTACGCTGATGAGCCGATCCCCCTTATCCAACGACAGCGCGATGATGCCGCCCTGGCGCGGATTACCGTAGGCCGAGAGTTCGGTCTTCTTGATGATGCCCTGCGCGGTCGCCATCACGACGAACCGGTCTTCGCGGAACTCTTTGACCGGCACGGTTGCGGTGACCTTCTCATCGCCGGACAGCGCCAGCAGATTCACGAGCGCTTTGCCCTTGGCGGCCCGCCCGGCGTCCGGAATCTCATGGACTTTCAACCAGTAGACCTTCCCGGCGTCCGTAAAGAACACCAGCGACTCATGCGTGGATGCAGTGAATAGGGTCACGACAAAATCCTCTTCCTTGACCCCCATCCCAATTTTGCCCTTGCCGCCGCGCCGCTGCGCGCGATACAGGGTGACTGGATTGCGCTTGATGTAGCCGGCGTGCGAGATCGTGACGACCACTTCCTCGTTCGCGATCATGTCTTCCAGGGTGATCTCGGCTTCTTCTTTCACGATCTGCGTGCGGCGGTCGTCCTTGTAGGCCTCACGCACCTCGATCCACTCATCTTTGATGATCGTACGAACCAGCGCTTCGCTGCCCAGGATCGACTTGAGACGCTCGATCTGCTTCAAGACCTCTTTATATTCCTCGATGAGTTTGTTGCGCTCCAATTGCGTGAGCCGCTGAAGCCGCATCTCCAAAATCGCATTCG
>JANYBU010000210.1 GCA_025360665.1 Nitrospira sp. | reverse complement strand
AGGCATTGACAAGACCGGCTTTTCCCGGGACGAACCGTGGAAGATGACGGGCAGCAGTCTGCCGGAGCATGAGACCTTCTTCTTCTATCTCCAGCGGATCTGCAACCACTGCACGTATCCCGGCTGCTTGGCGGCCTGCCCGCGGAAGGCGATCTACAAGCGACCCGAAGACGGGATCGTGTTGATCGACCAGAACCGCTGCCGTGGGTACAAGAAATGCGTGGAGCAGTGCCCCTTCAAAAAGCCGATGTATCGCGGCACCACCCGCGTGTCCGAGAAGTGCATCGCGTGTTATCCGCGCATCGAAGGGAAGGACCCGCTGACGGGCGGCGAGCCGATGGAAACGCGCTGCATGGCGGCCTGCGTCGGCAAGATTCGGATGCAGAGCCTGGTGCGCATCGGGGAAGACGGCCTGTGGGCGGAAGATCGGTGGCACCCCCTCTACTACGCGATTCGCGTGGAGCAGGTCGCGCTGCCGCTGTACCCACAGTGGGGTACCGAGCCCAATGGCTTCTACATCCCACCACGGCATAGCCCGCGCGGCTATGCGCGCCAGATGTTCGGCCCGGGCGTCGATAACGCTATCGAGAAGTATCTCGTGCCCAGCCGTGAACTGTTGGCGGTCCTCCAGCTCTGGAGAGCCAGCCAGCAAATCATCTTCCGGTACGATGTCATTCCGGGGCCGAAAGTGTTCGAGACCCAAATCCACGGGAAGCGGTTCGAGATGTACAACGATACCGTGTTGGGCTTCAACAAGTCGGGCAAGGAAGTGGCGCGGATTCAGGTCGAAGAACCGATCTACATTAGACCCGCGGAACGGGTTACCTGGCTCTAAGATCGAGTCGGTCGAAAGGTGGGAGAGTCAGTGTCTCTCCCACCGATCACTGGCGGGGCTTCTCCCGTCGCGCAGTATCGCAAGCGCTCCGGGTCGAGCAAGCTCGGTTTGGCAGCACGAGTCACTTGGCTCTAAGGGGCCGCGAGGCCAGCGCTTCAGCAAAGGGCAGGTGGTCACTATGCTCAGGCCCGCAAGCATGCTCAGCCCTACCCTCTTCCCATCCTGTCTACAGTACCAAACCATCATGATGATCCAGTGCACGGCGCGAACTAGTAGGACCCGATCGGTGTGACGGTCTTATGCAGAGATTTCAACGTAGCGGAACAATGAATCAACGTCTTCGTCGGAAAATGAAGAAGAGCTAATAGTTTCAAGAAATTATAGAAAAACCGGATATTCAGGAGGAACAGCATGTCGTCGCATAAGTCAGCAACCCTCGCAATAGAAGATGTTCCAGAAAGAGAGAAACCCCAAAACGGGGTGGCAGGGCTGAAGTATTGGCGGTACGATCTGAGGAACAGATGTTTATCGCCATGGTCAATGTCGTGGGTATCATGCGCTGTATCTCACTGAGAGGGGGAAGATATGTCAAGCCAACATTGTGCGGATCATCGGGTACTAGAAGTCATCGTTCGCTCGCCGGGCAGTATGCTTGAAGAAATTGTGCTCGAGTGTCCCGACCTCACCTGGAGCCAGGTTTTCGTTGTCATTAATCGCTTATGTCGAGAAGGGGTGCTCACGTTGAACCTCAAGGGGCGCAGTCAGTATGCGGTTCGCCTTTCCACCCCGCACCACACGACGTCTCCACCGCGCCAAAATTTGAACGAGTGCATGTGAAGCGCCTAGATGAAAGAAAGGGAATCATCATGAAGTCGCAGAAAGCAAAAGAAACAGGAGTGAGGGAGTCACCCCCGGTTTTGGTCGACCCGCTCGGCACAACCGTCTCTAGTCGCAAGCCCGTGCGTCAAGTGCGACCGTCGTTCGATGATCTGCACGCGCGCATCACTACACGGGCCTATGAGTTGTATCACCAGCGGGGCTGCCGAGAAGGCTGTGCCGTAGAAGATTGGTTGGACGCAGAACGGGAAATTGTGAACCGTGAATTTCCAGGCTAGTTCAGCTCGAGGAGAGGAGCCTTCTTGTGATTTAGAAGTATGTGTGCACCGGTGAATCATCAGATCGATTCTGCAGGCCGCTTGGGAAGGTACAATGCGCCCACTGGGTTCTCTCCGTGAACCCAGGTTTTCACCGCCGGATTCCCACATCCAACCACGAAGCCCTGACCTCGGTTCAGCGACATCTCTCCTCTCTCCTTCAATCGGACCTGGATCAGGATTGCTTGAGCCAGAATTGGGCAGTGGCCCAGCGCGACTGAGATTTGGTGCCGAGGCTGGACGGGGAGAGACAGCAATCGGCAGCGATGGACGCTAGCAGATGGCTACCGGCATGTGGTTTGGCGCTGGTTTTGAGTATCAGGTGAGCTTCCCCCGGAATTTCGTCTTCCACGGGTGACGTATAATCGCAGTCACCATGAAAGGGGAGACGATGAAGATACCGAAGCAGGCCTACACCGCCGAGTTCAAGGAACTAGCGGTCACACGAGTTAAAGACGGGCTGA
>JANYBU010000208.1 GCA_025360665.1 Nitrospira sp. | reverse complement strand
TGTCGATGAGACAGTGGACCATCGCTCCTCCCTCTCGGAAGGGACGGAGGAAGAAGGTGTGAGCGGTTCGCTCATACAACGGGGACCATCAGGCAGAGCTATTTCCCAAAGGCTGCATACCCAACATTTGACTTTATCTCTCCATTAGAGCCTAACGATTCTTTGTGCCGGAACAACTCAGTACTAGACTCGCGACGTTTTTAGACTGCGCTTGCTCTTCACGCAATACGCAATTTGGCGTATACGCATTGGGGGAAGTCGACGTGGGGGTGGGGTGGCGAGGCAAGCCTCGAGGCACATTGGTGTGATGGGTCCGACGAGAGACAGATGACTGGCTGCAGGTTATCGACAGATGCCGTTATCCGAATGGCTAGCTATTTCTTTTGATAGGAAAGGTCGAGATTAGTGAAGGGGAAGACCTCGTAAAGAAATGTCCTTACCGTCCCTGCAAAGTAGTTCGGCTCAACTCATGCACAATGGCCGCCGCCGCCACGCGGTTTTCGACACCGAGCTTGTCGAAGATCCGCTCGACGTGCTTCTGAATGGTTCGGGGGCTGGCGCCGAGGATCTTTCCAATCTCGATGCTGGTTTTCCCTTGGACCAGCCAGCTCAATACCTCCGCTTCACGCGGTGTGAGTCCGAGGGCCAATACTTCTTCATGCGGGAACCTCTCGCAACACTCCTCCAGAAACAGCAGTCCGCCTGAATCTTCTGGGACAAAACGGATGCGGAGACTTCGTTCCCCATGTTGAATGGTTAGCATGGGGTGAGGGACTGCAATATGTGTCGGATCGCTACTCAGCGTCTCATTCCGGCGCATCCAGTCCATCAGGGTCTCAGGGAGATACCCGTTCTTGCGTGGACGAGGAGGAAAGTACCGTTGCATCAGCTGCCAGCCTGTCTGCGTCACCCATTGAATCTTGCCTTTGGCAGTCACACCCACAATGCCCATGTTTAAGTGGTCCAATGCACAGTCCCGTGCGACCGTTTCCTGCTTCATGCGAGACACGATCTGGGCATTCCGGGAGGCTTGGACTAGATGAGGTTGAAGGAGATCGAGCAGAAGTCTGTCCTGCTCCGAAAAATCTTTCCGCTCGCGATGCAGCCCAAGCGCAATGACAGACTCCCGTGCGATTGAAAGCGATGTCGCCAGTGTGTAGGGAATCTTCATGGGCTTATAGAATTCATGGTGGATATCCAGGCGCTGAAACTGTGCCATGGAAAGGAAGTCCGACATGCGTCGGGCTTCGCCACCCGCAGACGATTGCATGTGTCCTACGAGCGGGCATTGATCCGCGTACCGCCCCAAAATGGCCATCCCGTCTTTAATGACCTCGTAGTCTGACGGCGAATAGGTATACCAAGCTGTTTGGGCAACCGGATCGATTTCATTGTAGGAACAGACTTCTGCTGAAAGAAGGGTCGAGAGGGATGCCACGAGGTGCGTCACGAAGCTCTGCTTGTCGCGGACCGCATAGAGCGCCCGCAAGAACTCGGAAAAAATCTGGAGTTCGCGGTGCGTCAGATTCTCCATGCCCTGCCTAGACGCGTTTCAGCTTGAGTTTTGGAGAACACGAAACCACGCTGTCCGAGCGAGAAACGAATACGTGACCTGGAGGGAATAAGAGGGAATTCCGATTTAGCGTGGGAAGGGTCATCCCTCTGGCGACAGTGATACCGAAGCCATTCTGAGGCGCTGGATCTCGACCAGAGCAAAGAGGGGTCCTTCGCATACTGATCGCTCGTTCTTCTGTTCTGAGCCGCAACTTAGAGCCCCCCCGTAGTCCTGTCATCTACGAGTTCCCGCCACCTGCTATCCAGCCCTTGGTTGACAAGTGGCCGTCCTTGAAGCGACGTTGAGCGAGCGCATATTACTCTCAAGCAACGCGGACCACAATCATGCCGTTGGAGCCTGGCAGAACTACCTATCGCAACATTGATAGCCAATTCCTCGTAGCCCTCGTCCTTTCATCAAGCTAATGACCCATTGCCTCGCGTCGTAAACACTGGCACACTGCGTCCCGCACAGAACCTCTCCGGGGGACACTATTCAACGCGAACCCATACAGACCAGCGCGCCAACCCATCCCCTTCGCGGCCTGTTGATCGCGCAATTCTTCGGCGCGTTCAACGACAACGCCTGGAAGCTGATGGTCGCCTTGCTGGCCATCCGGCAAGCCACCGCGCAAATGGCGCCGGGCCCTGAGCTGGAAACTGCGGCACAGACGCAAACCGCGCTCACCTTTATCATCTTCACCTTGCCGCTGATGTTGCTGTCGTTGGTCGGCGGCACGCTGGCTGATCGCCTGAGTAAACGCACAGTCATCATTGCGCTCAAAATCGTCGAGGTGCTCCTCATGAGTGCCGGTACAGTTGCACTCTGGCTGAACCCCACCGGCGGCATTCTGCCGTTGATCGTCTTATGCGGGATGGGTGCGCACAGTGCGCTCTTCGGCCCGTCGAAATACGGTATTCTTCCCGAGTTGATTCCGCATGAACGTCTCGCCGCCGGCAACGGCCTGTTGGAGATGTGGACCTTTGCCGCCATCTTGACGGGCACGGCAGCCGGAGGCTTTCTCTTGCAGACCGCTGGTGACCAGCTCTGGATGGCGCCCCTCGTCTTGGCCGCCTTGGCGGTCGTCGGCCTGGTTGCAGCCTTTGCCGTTCCCCATGTCTCGCCCGCCCGCGCGACCGGCGGCGTGGGCTCGACGGTCCGTGGCGCCTGGGCCGCCATTCAGACAGAACGTCTGCTGCGCCTTGCCATTCCAGGAGAAATATTTTTCTGGACGATCGCGAGCCTCTTTGCCCAAAACGTGCTTGTCTATGCCAAAGCCGTTCTGCATCTCTCGGATGCAATGTCGGGGCTCCCGCTCACGCTGTTGTCCGTCGGCATCGGCCTCGGCGCCGTACTGGTCGGACGGCTTTCTCAAAACCGGATTGAGTATGGACTGATTCCCTTGGGAGCCACGGGTGCAGCCATCGCACTGTCCTTGCTCGGCGCGCTGACCCCACCATTGTTCGGAACGTTTCTGGTGTTGGGACTCCTCGGAGTCTCCTGCTCCTTCATCTTCGTGCCGCTGAACGCCATTCTCCAATGGAGATCGCCGCCCGATCGTCGCGGCGCCGTCATCTCGTTTTCCAACACCTGCGTCTTCACCGGAATTCTATTGGGATCGCTCGCCGGCGGCTCGCTTGCCAATGCCGGTCTCTCGACGAGCAGCATTTTTCTTGTCACCGCCGGAGTGACCATTGGCGGCACGCTGTGGGCCCTCTGGCTGATGCCCGATGTGTTCCTGCGGCTGTTGCTCGTTATTTTGACGAACACGCTCTATCGCCTCCGCATCGTCGGCCAGCACCATGTTCCCCAATCCGGCGGGGCGCTTCTCGTCCCGAACCATATGTCGTTTGTCGATGGCTTCTTACTCATGGCCAGCGTTGATCGGCCCATACGGTTCGTTGTGGATGCCGCCTATGCGACGCATCCGCTGTTCACATGGTTGATGACCGCCATGAAGGTCATCCCGATTGCTTCGGCAGTCGGCCCCCGCATGATCCTCCGGGCGCTGCGCAGTGCGGGGCAGGCGCTCGACGACGGAGAGATCGTCTGCATCTTCCCTGAAGGACAGATCACCCGCACCGGCACGCTGCTGCCGTTCCGTCGAGGCTTCGAACGGATTGTGAAGGGACGGCAGGTGCCGGTCATCCCCGCGCATTTGGATCGCGTGTGGGGCAGCATCTTCAGCTTTGAGCGCGGTCGTTTCCTCACGAAATGGCCGGAGCGCATTCCCTACCCGCTGACGGTGTCCTTCGGCACACCGCTGCCCTCGGACACGCCGGCGCACGAGCTCCGCGACGCGATTCGCACACTCGGAGAAGCGGCCTGGTGCCTGCGTAAATCCTATCGCCGCCCATTGCACCGTGAGTTCATCCACGCCATGCGGAGACATCCGTTCAAACTTGCCATGGCAGATCAGAACCGCCCGCATGTGTCGTCGCTCCAAGCCCTAATCGGCTCCATCGTCCTCGCCAGAGTGCTTCGGCCATATTGGGAAGGCCAGGGTCATGTTGGGATCCTGCTCCCGCCGACCGTCGCCGGCGCATTGGTCAACGTGGCGGCTCCGTTATGCGGGAAAACCAGCGTCAATCTGAACTACACGGTTGGCAAATCCGGCTTCGAAGCAGCTGTGCGACTCGCCGGCCTTCGCACGATCGTCACCAGCCGAACCTTTGTCGAGAAGGCCAAGTTGGATCTGCCGGACGGGCCGTCGATTATTTGGCTGGAGGACGTCGCCCGCACTATTGGCAGGGGACAGAAACTCGTCGCGAGTCTCCTCGCCCTCTGCGCCCCTGCGCGGCTGATCGAACTGGCCTGCGGACAGAACACCCCGCTGACAATGGATGACCTGGCCACCATCATCTTTAGCAGCGGCAGCACCGGGGAACCGAAAGGCGTCATGTTGTCGCACTTCAACGTCGACGCCAATGCGCAGGGGGCCGGCCAGGTGCTCCATCTTTACCAAGACGAGCGAGTCCTTGGGATTCTTCCCTTCTTCCACTCGTTCGGCTATCTCGTCTTCTGGTTTGTCATGTTCAACAACGCGGGCATAATCTTTCATCCCTCGCCGCTCGACGTCGCCGCCATCGGCGAACTCGTGCGCCGCTACCGCATCACGTTCCTCGTCACCACGCCCACCTTTCTCCAGCTGTATCAGCGTCGCTGTACCCCGGAGCAATTTAGCTCGTTGCGCGTGGTCCTGACCGGCGCCGAGAAACTTCCAGCGCGGTTGGCCCAGGCGTTTGAAGATCGGTTCGGCATCGGACCGATCGAGGGTTACGGCATCACCGAATGTGCTCCCGTCGTCGCCGTCAATTGTCCGGACTTCCGGGCTGCCGGATACTTCCAACCGGCCTCACGGCGGGGAACTGTCGGCCAACCGCTGCCCGGCGTGTCTGTGCAAATCGTCGATCCCGACAGCTTCGCCTCATTGCCACCCAACACTCCTGGCATGTTGCTGATCAGAGGTCCCAACGTCATGAAGGGGTACCTGGGGCGTGAGGATCTGACGGCCAACGCCATGCGTGACGACTGGTACATTACGGGTGACATCGCGACGTTGGATGAAGACGGGTTCTTGACCATCACCGACCGGCTCTCGCGCTTTTCTAAGATCGGCGGTGAAATGGTCCCGCATGGACGCGTCGAAGAAGCACTGCAGCAAGCCGCCGGCGCCGACATGCAAGTCTTCGCTGTCACCGGCATTCCTGACGAGCGCAAGGGCGAGCAACTCGTGGTCCTTTACACTCTGGATGAATCACAGATTTCCGGCATCGTCAGCAAGCTCGCAGCAAACGGCCTACCGAACCTCTATATTCCGTCACGCACGAATTTCATCAAAGTCGACGCCCTGCCACTGTTGGGCACTGGTAAGATGGACTTGCGTAGTCTCAAACGAATCGCAATGGAGCTACTTCAGGTGCGTGAAACGTGAAACGTCTCTCGTGAGATGGGCGTGAGGTGCGCGAAAAGCGGGACGGGCAAGTCTCGCCTATCTCGCTAGTCCCGCCCATCCCGCTCTCGCCGTCGAATAATGAATATCCATTGACCAATGACCGGCAAAACCTTGATCGACTGCCACGTGCATCTGGCCGCTCTGCCGGACGGGGACAACGGCTGCTACATCTCGCCGAAGATGCTCAAGAGTCCGTTGTTTCGCTTCCTCTTGTGGAAGCACCAGCTCTCTCCGGACAAGCCACGAGAGGCAAATCAGAAATATATCGATGACCTGCTCACCGAATTGCGCGCGTCTCGGTACGTCCAGAAGGCCGTGCTCCTCGGCATGGACGGGGTCTACGACCAGAATGGCCGCCTCAATCGGGCCCAGACAGATTTTCTCATCAGCAACGACTATGTGCTCAAGACCGCGAGGGCCTACCCGAATGAATTCCTCGCTGGCGTCTCGATCAATCCGCAGCGACGGGACGCAGTCGAAGAAGTCCATCGTTGCGCCGATGCCGGAGCCGCATTGGTAAAGGTCCTGCCGAATGCACAGCAGTTCAACCCGGCAGATGCGCGCTACAAATCGTTCTACCGAACCCTCGCTGAGCGAAAGCTGCCGTTCCTGAGTCACGTCGGCTATGAGTTCAGCCTCATGGGGAAAGACCAGTCCGTCGGCGACCCAGATCGACTCAAGTTGGCATTGGAAGAAGGCGCCACCGTCATCGCCGCCCATGCCTGTAGCCATGGACTGATGCTGTACGAAAAGTTCCTGCCGACGTTCCGGGATCTGGCCATTCGCTACCAGAATTTTTACGCCGACATCTCCGCGCTGACATTGCCCAATCGCCTACGGATGCTGCTTCACCTGCGCCGGGATCCGGAAATTCACGAGCGGCTCCTCTTCGGCACCGACTATCCCTTATCGGTCTTTCACATCGCAGCGTGGGGGCGTGTGGCAATCGGCACCCTACGCGACATGATTTGCACGAAGAACCGGTTCGACCGGCAGGTGGCAGTCTGTCGAGGGTTGGGACTCGGGTTCCGGTCTTTCGGTGAGATCGTCGCACAACCCAAGTCGTCACATCGGCCCTAACCCATGGATCGAGAGGAGATACTCAGCAGCCTGCGCGAAAGGATTCTCGCCTTCGCCACATTACGAGTATCGAGGGCACAAGCCGAGGATTTGACTCAAGAGGTGCTGGTGGTCCTTCATGAGAGATACCCCAAGGTTGCGGACTTGACCGAGCTGGTTCCCCTCGCGTTTCAAATCCTCCGGTTCAAAATGCTGGACGCCCATCGCAAGTCGCTCAGACGCGGCGAGTATAATTTGGAGTCCATTGACGATTTTCCCATTGCCGATTCACATGACAGTCCTGAAACGGAGTTAGAACGCAAGCAGACGGTCGAGCGGTTAGTCCAGGCGATGAGCCAACTAGGCGAACGATGTCGCGAACTCTTTAAGTGGAAGCTGGAGGGCAAAAACTTCCCAGAGATCCAGAAGCTCATGGGACAAACTTCGATCAATACTATCTACACCTGGGACTTACGCTGCCGAAAGCAGTTGTTATCCCTCATGGGCGGATCATGGGAATGAAGGTGGGAGCGACAGGCAGACTGGCCCTTTGCTCGCAGAACGCGCACGATAAGACTGTGCTCGTTCGATGCGCGCAGTAGGCCCAATCTGCCTGCCGCTCCTGGGTGGAAGGGTGCAAACGAGAAAGAACGATGTCTGAACACGACCTCGAAAAACTGCTGGGCGGATTCTCGGCAGATACGCTGACGCCGGAGGAGAAGCAGGCTCTCTATACCGTTGCACTGCAAGACCAACAGCTATTCAATGCGCTGGCCGATGAGCAGGCTTTGAAAGAATTGCTCTCCGATCCAGACGTACGCCTCAGACTCCTCGCGTCATTGAAGCAGAAGAGCGCCTCAGGCGCCGACGGTTCTCTGTCATGGCTGGATTGGTTCCGCCGTCCAGCAGGTCTCGCCATAGCCGGCGGCCTTGCGACAGCTGCCCTCGCAGTGGTGCTGGGCATCAGGATTTATCAGGACAGTCTTAGACAGGCGGCACAATCGATCGCAACCGAAGACGCAAAGCCCACGTCTCAACCAGCTCCAATGCCTCCAGCACCTCAACCGGCGAAGACTCAAGCCGTTGAGCCGCAAGCAAAAACTAAAGAGAACGTGGCTCCGGCGATCGACCTTCCGAAGAAAGACACGTTGATCGACAAGCTGGCCAAGCGAGAACGGTTTGCGCCGTCTTCACCGCAAGAACAGAGGGCCTCAGATACCGCCCGCGCCAGTGTCAAACAACAAACTGAACAAGACGAAGGCCGCAGGCAAGCCGAAGCACCCATAGCTGCATCCAGCAAGTCCGCGGAGGAAGTGACCTCGCCGGCAGATCAGAAACTCGCGGTTAGCTCTGCACCATCAGCCACCGCGCTAGAACCCAAACAGATACCAGCGCCAGCCGGCACTCCAGTCGCTGGTGCAGTGACCCAGGCAGTCAGCGCCCGCGCACTCTTTTACGGCGGAGAGGCCGCCCGCCCCGATGGACGTTCGATGACTCAAGAAAAAGAACGAGCGATGAAACCTCTTGCCGAATCAGCGCCGCAAGCTGGCCGGCTTGAGCGAAAAATGGATCAGTTTGCCCTTGCAGGGAAGTCAGGAGGGACAGCCACCCAACTCAGGCCCCTAGGACTCCGCTACAGTTTTATAGTTCGTGGAACAGATGGGCAGGAGCGAGAAGTGGACGCGGCGACAGCGTCGAAGAGTACAGTGCCAGTGCGTCTCACCGTGGAAGCTAATCAGGACGCCTATCTGCAAGTCTGGAAGACGGTTGGTTCCTCAACGCCGCGACTGCTATTGCCCGAGAAAGAAGCCGGTCAGATCTCTCTGAAGATGACCGCTGGTCAACGACAACACTTTCCTTTGCCGACAGCGAGCGGAACCGTAACCCTCACGGCCCGTCTTTCCCGAGTTCCGTTCGGCCCCATCACGAGACAAGAAGCCGCCATGTCCGACCGGCTTTCTCCCAACCAGCTCCAAGAATCTTTTACCGCAAGCAGCCCAACCGGCTCACAGGAACAAGCCACCTACGTCGTCAACCAAGATCTATCCACAACCACTCAGATCGTTGTCGATATTACCCTCGTCCGGTAGCCGCAAATGCACGGCCTTAACCTGGACTATTCATGAACACCTGCTACGTCGCTCGACTCGGCGGCGGAGCCTTTGGCGGCGTGCCGACCCTCTCGCCCGGCGGGGCGGGCTAGGGTTCGTGACGAAACTTGCGGAGACGGCAAGCGAGACGGGCATGCGGAGGCTAGGGAACTAGCTCCGCCGTCTGCAGCGGTGCCTGTCCCGGTACTCTTCAGGACGGGGATAGGCGTCAAGAAGAAGGGAGCCAGTCCCTAACAGTATGTTGACCGACTGAACGGCGAGCCCGCCCGCCGTCAGGCTTGTCGCAGCGGCGTACCGGCGGTTGTAGTAGATAGCCTTTGGGAATGATGCGGGTAAGCTCAGCGGCGCCGCTCCTTGGCGTCCGCTGAAGCGCGATGGTTGGCGTTTCTGATGTCCTCGTCCAAGCCGTTGAGCTGCGCAATAATGTGGACCAGTTTCTGGCCAGTGGGGGAGAGCGCGTATTCCGTTCTGGGCGGCACTTCGGCATAGATCTGTTTGGAGAGCACCCCATAGGCAGTCAGTTTGCGGAGCCGCTCGGACAGCACTTTGGTGGAAATGCCCGCGATGTGCCGTTCCAACGCGCCGGGACGTGTGACGCCAGCGGCTACGGCCTGCAGGACTGAGACTGACCACTTGTAGCCCACCACGTCTTCAAGCTTCTGATAGATGGCTCGCACCGGGGGCGGTGATTTTTTTATTGCTTTCATTTTCAGTAAGTTACCCCACAAGGTGTCCGGGGAACCAAAAAGTGCCTGCTAGCCTGAGCAAGACGTTGTTTCTAGGCTACCGTGGATACGGCAACAGCACCACGAACCGTTACATCTGAAGGGAGACCATAATGAAAACCAAAGCTACATTTTACCACGCTGGATGCGCGGTGTGCGTCGCGGCTGAGCACAGCGTCGTCAACGCACTTGACCCGACGAGATATACCGTGGAACTCGTCCATCTCGGCACGGACAAATCGCGTGTGAAGGAAGCGGAAGCTGCCGGTGTCAAATCACTGCCGGCTCTGGTGATGAACGGCGTGCCGTTTCACATTAACTTTGGAGCCAGCATT
>JANYBU010000206.1 GCA_025360665.1 Nitrospira sp. | reverse complement strand
GCAGGATGTAAGTGCCGGCAAGACGGTCACCATTATATTTACACCGACTCAGCCTGGCACATTCCCCATCTACTGCGACAAACGGCTCTGGCCGTTGCCCAGCCATCGCGACAAAGGGATGGAAGGGAAGCTGGAAGTGCGATAGGTGTGGCTACGAGCATAGAGCCCTCCAAGCAGGAATTGCTCCGCGATCTCCTCAAGCAAGTGTCCCGTCTCTTCTACACGACGTTGGTCGTGGTTCCGGCAGATGTCCGCGATCAAGTCAGCCTCGCCTACCTGTTTGCCCGCGCAGCGGACACGATTGCGGACACGGAATTGATCGACCGTCCGCGTCGGCTGGATTTACTCGGCCAACTCAAAGCGCAGTTCGTGAGCGATCAAATTGCCTGGACTCAGGTGCGAGAGATCCAGCAGGCGGTGGGACCAATCCAGCAGAATTCTGCCGAGCGTATCCTGCTTGAGCGACTGGAAGATTGCTTCAAGCTCCTCCAGACTTTTTCGCCGGACGATAGGCGCCGCATACAACGGCTTATGACCACGCTGACGCAAGGTATGGAGATGGACCTCGCCGTCTTCCCCGGTACGTCAGCGAGAGATCTCACGGCTCTGAAGACGCTCGATGATCTAGATCGCTATACCTACTACGTGGCTGGCTGTGTGGGCGAATTCTGGACGGATTTGATGTGTGCGCACCGGAAGTCGCTGGCCTCGTGGAAGGTGCGAGAGATGGCCGAAGTTGGTGTGCGGTTTGGAAAGGGCCTCCAACTCACGAACATTGTGAAAGACATCGCGCACGATCTCCAGAAAGGCCGTTGCTATGTGCCAGCGCCCATGCTGGACGAAGCCGGACTCACCGCACGGGACTTACTGGACCAGCAGAACCGTGCACGTTTTCAGCCAGTCCTGAGTAAACTTGTCCGTATGGCGGTGGAGCATCTTGATCAAGGCTGGCTTTACGCCATGTCGATTCCACGACATGAAACTCGTCTGCGATTGTCCTGCATGTGGCCGATTCTGTCTGCCGGCGAATCGCTGAAGCTCGTCATGACATCGCCGGACCTCCTGAACCCAGCCGTCAAAATAAAAATCCCCCGCAGCAAGGTCTACCAAATCATGGCGCTCACCACCTCCACCGGCGCCTGCGGCTACGTCGGCACCGCCTACTGGGGGCATCTGAGAAAGCAGATTGTATAGTGTGGAAATCATGACAAAACCGAGCATGACGAAAATTAAAAGTATAGTTGGACGTGGGATCAAATCGTTGAAAGACAGCCTGTGGGATGACCCAGAATGCTACTGGCCGCAAGAAGGAAAACAAAACGGTCTGCCAGAACGGAACCTCAGTCTTCATGTTGGAAGCATATTCGTGCGTCAAGGATGGAATGCCTATTCGGAAGCGTCTTACCCCAGAAAGACTAACCAAAGGCTTGACTTGCTCGTGGTTAGACATGGAGTTCTCATTGCCTGTGAGTGCAAACAGCTTGATATGGCAGACAGAGCGCAAGATTTTGCAAGAGACATAAGCAGGCTTAGAGACTTCAAATTGACGACGTCTTGGGACACACCAGATTATAAAGCGCCAAATATCTCTGTTCGCTATGGGCTACTCCTTGTTGTCACGTGGAATCTCAAGGTTAAGGAATGGTGGATGTGCAAAGGTAAGCACGTATCTCTTCCTCCGAGGCTGGCAGCCCTGGTTGGAGAAATTTGGGGAAAGAACTTGCCAAGGTTGACCGGACAACGAAGACCGTTTACGGGAATTCGTGGATAAATAAATCAGACGATAAGAGGGAACCGGATTTCTGGGCACTTTATGCCATTTTCCGTTTGCCGAAATAGGTCGATCAATACGCGGTTCCCTTCCCTCACTCTCTTCCCCTGTTGTTGCATCCCGTAGCCTTCCGCCGGGCTTGATGAGCCAGCGTCGCGGCTTGCGAGGAGGCTCTGGGCACCGCATATGCCGAGCATATGCTATCTGATCCATCGGTCTCTCACTTAGGGTGTGACAGGGCTTTGGCGCTGACTTCTGCCGGAAGAGCGAAATTCGCACGCCTGCTCTGTGGGGAAGGAAAGCTGGAACTGACCGAGTCCGCGAAGGAATTCAAGAAGGTTTCCGCCCCACAGAGCAGGTGCTGCGCGCTCTGGAGGCGAGGAAGCGACAGGTCCTGTCACACCCAACCTACCTCTCTTTCCTTCCGTCCCACCGGGCACGCACGGTCAGCCGATTGTGTGCCTACGCTGCCATGCGCGTACGATTGGCAAAAGCGAGCGGCATATCCTTGCGATCAGATGGTGCCACTGTCAGCAACGGCCTCGCTGTATATCCGACCTGCTGCGCCACCCAGAGTGTCGGGATCTGCTCGATGGCGATATTGTAAAGGTTGACCGAGTCATTATAGAACTCGCGCCGATCTGCAATGGTGCTTTCCAGCGCTGATATGCGCTGCTGAATGGCTAAGAATTCTTGATTGGCTTTTAGATCTGGATACTGTTCGGCCACGGCAAAGAGTTTTCCTAAGGCGCCGACGATCTGATTTTCCGCCTGTGCCTTGTCGTTGATATTCAGGCCTGCGCTATACGCATTGCGGGCTTTGGTCACGGATTCAAGCGTCTCTCGCTCGTGTGTCATGTAGCTGTTACAGACTTCGACAAGCTTGGGAAGCTCATCATGACGTTGTTTCAGGATGACGTCGATATTCGACCAAGCCTTGTCGATGTTGTTGGCGAGTCGGACCAGCAGGTTGTAGGCACCGACCACATAGGCGATGAGCACAATCAGGCCAATAACTAGCAGGATTCCGATCAGCAAGGTGCCATTCATGGGTGTTCTCCTTTTGGGTATGGCTGTTACGATACGGTTGTCAGGTAGTACTTGAAGATAATGATCAAACAGGTTGCAGCAAGTGTCAGGCCCCCAACCCCAAAGGCCAGCACCTGCCATTGCAATCGGGACAATAAGTCCTTCTCGCTTCGATCCGAGATGATAAACTCATGGTCTTGGCTGCTACCGATATATATACGAGCGGGGTTCTCCACGCGCGCGCTCGCACCGAGGTGTTCATGGGCCGTTCCGAGAACGTAGACTTGCTCTTCCGGTAGAATGAACGATTCTCGGCACCGTAATGTCTTGCTCCCCATCCAGCGTTCGGTCGAAATCCCCAGTCGATTCAATCCGGCGAGTGTCGTGGGGGGCAATTCTCCGAGCCAATTACTTCGAGAGGTGCGCTCGTCCGGCAAGATAAGCTCGGCGCCAAGGGGCACGACGAGCACTTGTCCGGTTGTATCGCTTACAAAGAAAGGTTGCTCCGAAGTGCCTTTAGCCATGGTCTCCCACCGTGCATTCTTCCCGGAGCCAACCCGCTCTTCAACGGCATATGAATAGAACACACAGGGAAGCCCACTGAACGGCGCGGAGAGGAGGCTCTCCTCGGGCTGTGCTCGTCCACTGATCTCGACCAACCCCAGAGCGAGAGAACGAATGGTCGAGGTAGGAATGCTTTCGATCAAGCGCTTGCGTTGGTAAACCATCCAGCCGTAGACGAAGAGCCCGAATCCTCCTACGGTACCCGCTGCCAAGTACAACAGAGTTTGATCCGGCGGCTGGCTCCAGTGAGTGGTTCTCATGGCTTTACCGATCCCCGCGACTAGGATGAGCCCTCCTAGCACAAAGGCGAATCCGAAGAACACAACCCAGAACCAAATGCCCTGTGGGTTGGCGCGTTTCTTGTTGAACCTGGGTTGATCGCGAAATGTTTCGTTGAGTGCACGATGTCTAGATGCAGCTCGCGTGTACAGCTCGGCTTCATGGATCTGGATCGGAACCGCAGCGCCTCGGTAGATCTCATTCAGATGGGTGAGGCTCCCGTGAGGAAGCCACCACCCATGACAGGAATCACAGCTCAGGAAGGATGTTCGAGCTACTGTCTCGGACTCCATGTGATTTCCGCATCGAGGACACAGTGTCTCTATCCTGACCGCGACGCTTCCGGTGTCACCAATAGCTCGCTTCAGCGAGGTGTAATCCTCCACGAAAAAATTCACCTCTCCCACATCGAGCCACAGTCCGTGTCCAGAGGAACAGACATCGAGCCCCGGACCATAGCTTGTCGGAATCTCAACAAGGTCCATCTGACAGTCGAGGCATTTCATAGTCAGCATCGTGTTCAAACTGTAGCAAGAATCGGGCAGGTGTCAACGCGAAGCGCGTGTAACCGCTTTAAAATTTAAAAGACAGAGATTTCAGGATGGTTATCAGTGAGCAATCATGTGGCAGGACGAATCAGCTAACAGGGGCTTGACATGCTGCTGCAGACCGTCGCGTTAGCGCTTGCAGCGGCTCTGGTGGTCGGCTACTGGCCCCCTTCGCCGGCCAGCAAGGTAGCCGGTGTGAAGGAGCTGTGAGATGAATAGGGAGAAGTTGAAGCGCGAGTTAGGTGCTGACCGGCTGCTGGTAATCGACTTCGATCTTGAAGCCCAAGTCCTCGATCATGCCCCATACCTCGGGGGCTGGCTGGCCGGGTGTCGTGAGGTAGCCGTTCACAAAGACGGAGTCGGCTGGGTAGAGCGCCAGCGGCTGGAGACTGCGTAGGTTATGTTCTCGGCCGCCGGCGATGCGGATTTCGGTACGCGGGTGGAGGAAGCGAAAGAGACAGAGCACTCTCAGGCAGCGTTGCGGGGTGAGTTGGTCGCAATGCTCTAGCGGCGTGCCTGTCGCCGGATGGAGCATGTTCAGTGGAATCGAGTCCGGCTTCACCTCGATCAGGGCCATCGCCAGGTCGATGAGATCCTCGTCCTTCTCTCCCATTCCGACGATCCCACCGGAACAGATTTCCAATCCTGCTGCTCGAGCGCTCCGGATGGTACTGAGTCGGTCTTGGAAGGTATGTGTGGTGCAGATTGAGGCGTGAAAGGCTTCGCTTGTATTCAAGTTGTGGTTCACCCGATCGACGCCCGCAGCCTTCAGTCGCTTGGCCTGTTGTTCGTTCATGAGGCCCAGTGAACAGCAAATCTGAATCGGAATCTCCTGCTTGATCGAGCGCACGGCTCCTGCGATTTCGTCGATTTCACGATCCAACGGACTCCGACCGCTGATGACGATGCAATAGCGTTGGGCCTTCGAGGCCGCCGCCTGTCGGGCGCCTTCAATCATCTGTTGTTGGGGCACGAGGTTATAGCGCTCGATGGGGGCGGTGGAGATCGCAGATTGGGAACAGTAGTGACAGTCTTCCTGGCAGGCCCCGCTCTTGGCGTTCTGCAACATCTGGAGGCGAACAGTCTTGCCGAAATAGTGGGATCGGACGGTAAAGGCGGCTTGGAGGAGTCCCAGCAACTGCTCATCTGGAGTATCGAGCACGGCCTGGCATTCGCTTCGTGTCAGCGTCTCGTCGCGCAAGGCTTTGGCAGCGAAATCCTGATAGTCGACCATGGGACACTCCATCATCTGTAGAGGTTGTATTGACTGCGATGCGAATGGCTGCACGTATGTCGGGCATCCAGACTGGCCGAAAACCTACACGGTTTCGAAGGGAGAAGCAATGCCTTGGTAGGGAACAGCGGAGACTGCAAGGGGGCCGTTGTCTTGACCGGGGACCGCTTGACCGGCATTCGGCCAGGGCAGTGCGACGAGCGTATTCCAGGTCCCACAGCGTCGGCAACGCCCAGACCACTCAGCCGATTCTTGCTGGCAGGCGGTACAGACATAGGGGACGACCACACGTTTCTTGAAATGCAGGGCTTTCTTGAGTTCGGCGACGGCCTGCTCCATGTGTTGCTTGCGAAGAAAGAGATTGGCCATGATTTTATGGTAATCGACCAATTGGTCCTGTATCCCTTCGACGGTCGAGAGGATGTCGAAGGCTTCTTCGACCATTTCGAGTCGGTAGTAGAGCTTGCCTAAATAGAACTGCAGGGCGGGGTTGTTCGGGTCTTGCCGGAGGGCCTCCTGATAGACACGGATAATTTCGCTGGGTTCGCCTTGTTCGAGAAAGAGCTCTTCGAGACGGTGCAGAATGATGATGCTGCGGGTCTTGGCATAGACCTTCTTGAGAATTTCTACTGCCTGCTTGGTCTTGCCTTCCTGGATCAAGATTTCGCCGATGCCGATGTAGGCAGGCAAGAACGTCCGATCTTTCTTAATGGCGCCGCGGAAGTAGCGCCGTGCCTTATCGGGGTGGCCTCGTTCCAGCAGTTGGCGCCCTGTCTCGTACGTGCAGCCGGTGAGGAGATGGGCCTCGGACAGGCGTTCGGGCTCAGGCAGTTTGGCCTTCAGGAGACGATGTTGGATTTCGAGCGCCTCGCTCCATTTTTCGAGCCTGATCA
>JANYBU010000184.1 GCA_025360665.1 Nitrospira sp. | reverse complement strand
TCGTGCCTGCTGATGTGAAAGTGCGTCTCATCAGCGACTCCTCGGAATTCGTCAAGGATGCCATCGCTGATGTGGTGCACGAAATGGTCATCGCCGCCGCGCTGGTCGGCTTCATCGTGCTGCTGATGCTCGGCTCCTGGCGCCCGACGGTCATCGTCCTCACCTCGATCCCACTCTCCATCCTCACCTCCATCATAGCCCTCCATCTGCTCAATTAATCGATCAATATAATGACTCTAGGTGGATTGGCTCTGGCCGTCGGCATTCTCGTCGACAACGCTGCGGTCATGATCGAGAATATCGACACCCACCTCGCCATGGGTAAGCCGTTAGAAGAAGCGATCATCGACGCCGCCAATCAGATCATTCTCCCGACGTTCGTCGCCACGCTTGCCATCGCAATAGTGTGGATTCCACTGTTCCATTTAAGCGGCATTGCCGGTTGGGTGTTCCCGGCGATGGCCGAGGCAGTCGTCTTCGCGATGCTGGCTTCCTTTATCTTGACCTACACCCTCGTGCCGACCATGGCGAAGTATATTCTGAAGGTTCACCACGCGACCGAGTTGGGGGGCGGTATCCTTACTCGCTTCCAGCGGGGATTCCAGGATTCCTTCGACCGATTCCGAGATCGCTACGCCGCACAACTTGAACAGGTGATCGCCCATCGCAGGGGTTTCGTCACGATCTGCATGGTGATCGCGGTGGGATCGCTCGTGTTGTTTTACTTCAACGGCCAAGAGTTTTTTCCCCAGATCAAGGGCGGACTGTTGCAGATGCACATGCGGGCGCCGCTCGGCCTGCGGATCGAGGCCGCAGGACGTGTTGCTTCCCTCGTCGCAAACGACATCAGGGAAATGCAGCCCGGTAACGTCGAAGCGATTATCAGTAATTGCGGTCTCCCCGTCGGAGCGCATAACCTTGCCTTCATTCCATCGCCAACGATCGGCACTCAAGATTGCGATCTGACCATCACGCTGAAAGATCAAAGGTCACCGGTGTGGGACATTCGAAACATTCTCCGCAAAGGTTTGTCGGAGCGCTATCCAGGAACGGAATTCACGTTTCAGCCGGCTGATCTGACCGATAAGATTCTTAATTTCGGCTCGCTCGCGCCAATCGACCTGCAGGTCAACGGGCCGGGCCTCTATGCCAATTACGCGTATGCTCAAAAATTGGCGGGCAAATTCCGCCAGATCCCCGGCGCCGTCGACGTGTATATCTATCAGACGATGTTTCAGCCGACTATCCTGGTCGAAGGCAACCGGACATTCGCCCTCGCCATGAATCTAAACCAGAAGGATTTTGGCTTCAACATGCTCCTGGCAACTGCCGGCAGCCAGCAGATTGATCAGAAATATTGGCTCGACCGTTCGACACAACAGTCTTATCGACTCAATGTCTATACCCCCCAATCACAGTTGTCGAGCATTCAAAATCTCCAGACGATCCCGGTCGCTCCAGAAATGCGAGATCATGAGATAAATTCGAAAGAGACCCTACAAATGCTCGGCAATATCACCAAACTCTCCTTGATCGGAACACCGGGAGTGGTGACGCACCGGAATTTGCTGCCGATGTTCGACGTCTTGGTGTCGGCGGAGGGACGCGATCTCGGTGGTGTGCTGGCGGATGTCCGGAAGATAGTGGAGAGCATGAAAAATGAGCTGCCGCGCGGCTCGGAAGTTGAAATTCATGGCCAATCCGAAGTCATGCACGACACCTTTGTCGAGCTAGGTGGTGGTCTCATTGTCGCCATTCTGCTGATCTATCTACTGATCGTCGTCAATTTCCAATCCTGGCTTGATCCTTTTATTATCATTACTGGCTTGGTAGGTGCGTTCGCGGGCATTGCGTGGGCACTGTTCGTGACCCATACGAATATTTCCGTACCGGCGCTGACGGGGGCCATCATGACGATGGGCACGGCCACCGCCAATTCAATCCTGCTCGTCGCATACGCCCGTGAGCGGCTTGCTGTCCACGGTGACGCGCTGCGAGCTGCGGTCGAGGCGGGGAAGGGCCGTATTCGTCCGGTACTCATGACCGCTGCGGCTATGATCATCGGCATGCTCCCGATGGCGATGGCAAATTCCCAGAATGCGCCGCTGGGTCGAGCCGTCATGGGGGGATTGACAATTGCGACCCTGTTCACACTATTCTTTGTTCCCTGCGTCTATGCCATGGTCTACCACCGGCGAACTGTTCTCCAAAAGGAGCGTGCCTGATATGAAGAACTTGGGTGGGAAAGCCCTTTTGATTCTAGTCGTCGTCGTGGGACTTGCTTTTCTCGTTTACCGGTTTAGCGCGAACCTGCACGACGCAACCGCCTTGGTGCAGGACGCCTCGGATCGCGCCATAATCCGGGTGGCCCTCACGCATGCCAAGCCGGCAGCGCCGTCCGACACCATTACGCTCCCCGGCAATATTGTCGGGTGGAACGAGGCACCGACCTATGCGCGTGTCCATGGCTACGTGAAGGCGTGGTACAAAGACTACGGCGCTGACGTGAAGAAAGGCGACATCCTCGCCGAAATCACCACGCCGGATCTCGATGCCGAATACCGACAGGCCGTTGCGGATCTGGAAACCGAAAGTGCCAGGAATGAGCTGGCTGACCTGACCGCCAAGCGCTACCTGGCCATGCGAGAAAACCACGCGCTCTCCGAGCAAGCCATCTCGGTACAACTCGCCGAGGCGAAGGCCGCGGCGGCGAAAGTCAGGGCAGCGGAGCAAAAGGTCAAGAACATTGAGGCCTTCATTGGGTTTAAACAGATCAGGGCCCCCTTCGACGGAGTCGTGATCCAGCGGAACATCAATGTCGGTGATTTGGTGACCAAAGAGGGCAATCTCAGTACCCCCGATGCAAAAAACAACCTCTTTACCGTGGCCGTGGTCGATAAGTTGCGACTCTTTGTGAGCGTGCCGGCGTCCTTCGGGGCCTTCCTCAGTCCCGGCCTGACGGTCGATGTGACCGTACCGCAATTCCCCACTCGCCATTTTACTTTCAAGTTTCTGACTGTGGCGAAGGGGTTTGATGTGAGCACACGCACCGCGGTCGCGGTTTTTACCATTGAGAACAAGGACCGAGTACTCTGGCCCGGCTCCTACGCCAACGTTCATCTGACCGCTGACGTGGAAAAAGGGGTGATGACAATTCCGACGAGCGCGTTGGTCTTTCAGGAGCACGGTACGCAGGTGGCCGTCGTGGGAGATGATGATCGGCTTCACTTCAAACCGATCACTGTTGCTAAAATCTTCGACAACTACATCGAAGTAACTGAGGGCATCTCCGATAGCGACCGTATTGTGAATAATCCGAGTGCCGCGTTGCTCGAAGGAAACAAGGTGCGAATCGTCACGCCAGCAACTGGGTATGACATCCTGAATCCAACAGCGGAACAGGCCGGAGGCGATAAATGAAAGGAATACGCATCGGAACCGTTATTGTCACCTCTCTAACCTCCCGCCTCAGTGATATGGACGCTTCTTGGCAAACGGTTCTGCAATGACAGACACCTGGCCTACCTGGTTATGGCGGAGTGGCTTCTTGCTGGTGATCTTCAATCTGTCGGCTTGTGGTTGGTTCCCGGCTGTTGATCTGGCGCCTAAGTATGAGCCGCCACAATACGTCGTTCCTGACTCATGGCATGGCTCAAGTCCCTTCGTGAAGGTGACGCCATCGGATGATTAGCTCCGACCGGATTGGTGGAAGGTGTACCACGATCCAGTCCTGGACAGACTGATAGAGCAAGCTATTGCTGCCAATCCGGATCTTCAAGCCGCAGCCGAACGTTTCGTGCAGGCCCGCGATGAGATGATGAAAGCCCGGTCGCAGTACCTTCCTCGGCTCGGCACAGGTTTCGATGTCTCACACAATAAACAGTCGGATGAGAAACTCTTTCGTCCTGAATTTAGTCACACCCAAGAAGGCACTGCAGCACTTGGAGGCCTTGCATCATGGGAACCAGATTTTTGGTCGCGCCTCCGGAATGCCACGCGGGCGGAGACCTATCGCGCCGAGGAACGTGCCGCCGATTGGGCGCTCGCGCGCCTGAGTCTGCAGGCGGAAATTGCCTCGAATTACTTCCTGGTCCGCGGCCTCGACGCCCAGGAGGCGATCTATACCCAGTCGATTGCTCTCTACAGAAATACGCTCCAGCTGACCCAGACCCAGTACACCGGGAAGATCGCGTCGGCGCTCGACGTCGCCCGCATCGAATCGTTGTTATTCAGCACTGAGACAAAATTGGCGCAGATTCAAGGTCAACGCCAAGTAGGTGAACAGGCCCTCGCCATCCTGCTCAATATGGCGCCTGGTAGCTTCACGCTTGAGCCGGTTGACGAGCTTCGAGTCGCGACGTTCGCGATTCCTGTAACTCTCCCTGCCACCTTGCTTGAGCGCCGTCCCGACATCGCCGGAAGCGAGCGGCGAATGGCGCAGGCGAACCGCACCATCGGTATCGCTCGTTCCGCGTTTTTCCCCAATGTGTCGTTCCGGGTCGGCGGCGGATACGAAGCCGGCTTCAGTCTGTTCAAGCTTGCCAACAGCTTCTGGTCCTATGGCTCTACTATTGACCTACCGTTCTTTCAGGGAGGCTACCGACGCGCACAATTACAACAGGCATGGGCGGCCTATCGCGAGATGGAGGATCTGTACCGTTCGACCGTGCTCAACGCCTTTCGTGAAGTTGAGAATAATTTGAGTCTGACGAACCGGCTGACGGTCGCTGCAGAACGGCAGAACGCTTCAGTGGGGGCGAACCTGAAGACACAGCAGCTCACTCTTGAACTTTACCGGGGCGGCCTGGCTTCCAGTCTTGAAGTGATTTATGCCCAGGTCCAAACGCTCTTGGCACGCATCGACTTGGTGCTAATCAAGACAGATCTGCTGAGGTCCTCCGTCACCCTCGTTCGAGCCTTTGGTGGGGGATTTGATCGTAATCAACTCCCTACCGATGACCAGATTCAGCCTTTCAATACCTTTCAATATACTGACCTCGACAAACCAAAGCCGGTGGGGGGGATCGACGTCAATGCAGATGGATCAAAGCCCTACAATGATCTGACTACATCCTCTTCTCCTTAATAGTTACCTGCAAGCCTTGAATGTATTTTTCAATTACAATATACGGCGTCAGAATCGCGAACACTAGACCAAAGCTTCTGGGAGGCCTTGACCATTGCCGCGGCAGATTGTCCAATCGAAGCTTTATCTCCGGAGATCTGAATTTTCCTTAATCACAACGTCTGTGCCAACGTTGCCACGATGGCCAGGGGCTGTTAGCAAGAAGAGGGACGCATGAGATGGATAACTAACCTCACTATAGTGCCAGTGATCGTACTTCTTGTGTCCACAATCATGGGGCGCGCAGAAGACCTACCGGGCGTTTCCCCAGAAAGGGTCGCAGACTATATACACGCCGTCATTGAAGCTCACCGCGCTTTTTACACAAAGGACATCGTCGAGCGCTTGAAGGAGGAGGGGGGAGCCAATGCAGACGCAAATTGGCGTACTCAGAAGAAGACCTTGCCGTTACCAGTTCAGGTTGTTACCGAAACGAGCGAGAGGTTTTCTACAAAAATGACAGGGGTCCGTTACCGGTTGATAAGTCTTTGGCCGATTAATCCGAAGAATGGCCCACGCGATAAGTTAGATAGGAATAGCCTAGAAGCTATGCGTGCGAGACCAGAAACGCCTATCACCAGTACGGTCAAGATCGATGATCAAACATACTTTCATGCAGTTTATGCCGATTTTGCCACCAGCCAGTCTTGCGTTGACTGCCATAATGCCCATCCCCACAGCCCTAGGAAGGACTTTCAGTTGGGTGAGATTATGGGCGGTTTGATTATCGAATTCCCGCTGGGGAAACGGTGACTAAGGTCTCGTAAACGGACGCAGATCCGTTGTGATTGTCAAACCGGATTACTCGCGGCGCAAAGACAAAACAGTTGGACCTGGGGAGTTAGCTCGTGCCCCTACGCTGTCCCAAAGCTAGTATGATCGATGGCGATCGATTGCAGCGCTGAAAGCCCCCCATTCTTTTAGCAGGAGCTGAACAACATAGGGGGGCGATTTGCTATTGATAACACGACAAGTGTAGGTCAGAGCATCCCAAGACGAGCCGAAGAGCTTACGCTGAAAGATCATAACCCGCGGTTGTGAATACACAGGGGTGCCTAGCCGACGGCGTCAAATCAGTTCTTCACACGGAAATGCAAACAGCTTGAAGGGAATCGGCTGCCCATGCGTGGCCTGGACTCGAGCGGAGTGAAACGTTTTTAAGGCGCCTACCGCCCGGTCGGCCTGATCGGGTGGGAGCACAGCAAAGATGATGGAATTGACGCCAGGATAGAAGAACGACCCAACCGCACTCCCAGTTACCCCTTTCCCCTGGACATTGTTAACGAGGGTATATGCAATGAGACCACTCTCATGCAAAAGCTTCTCCACTTCATCGAGCATCGAAGCTCGAAAAATTATCATTAGCGTCATCACGGTTGAATTGACCATTCACGTTATCTCCCGTCATCCGAGCGTGTTATTACCGATTACAATATACGCATATCTTCCATATTAGTCAAGGCGTCCGCGAGGGATCAAGTGGGGGGGCCCGCCTTGCAGGGATATAATTCAACTGTGGCGGAGTTACTTGACCTTCCCCGTTAAACCTGTCCAGTGGTGAAGATAGGCTTACTAGTGTCCGACTGGCTGTATCGCCATGGATCATGGGTGGCACAGCGGCGCTGGGCGGGAACAAGCCATGCTCAAGAACTTTCCCAGCGTCAAGGACATGACTTTGATGGGGGCGGTGGGCTCGAATTCAAGCGGTTCGCAGCCAATATCGCGACGCAAGCACAGTGCCCTTCCTCGGCGGTGTGGGCCATTCTTCTGGAAACATGATCCAGATCACGGCACTGACCGTGGATGTAGCCCCCGAAACTCAAGTTCAATGAAGGAAACAAGATCCCTCCCTGGTGATACCCATTAGGTTGGGCTTCGACGTGAGCAGCCCGCCATTGAACCAGGCCCAGTACTTAGATATCAGCGTGCAGTTTGGCGCCGGCTTTGAGAATTAGGTCTGGAAAACATGCAAGGTGGCCTCTGGACGGCGGTTTCCATCTGGACAGTAAGCAGGCGAATACGGTAAATAACTGCGGCACGATTGGGCCCTATGAATCGGGGGAGGGGTAATGAAGACAGTTGCATGCCGGAATCGCATCACTGTGGGACAGGCTCTAGCGGGAATGGTTGCTATCCTCACCATGCTTTTGTTCACGCAACCCAGTCGCGCTGGGGGAGACGACCACCGCACACTGCAGCTTCTGTTGAACAAAGGCATCATCACGCAACAGGAGTATGACCAAGCCGTCCAAGAGGAGGAACGTGCGAAGGTCGAAGAGGAACAACGCGTGAAGCAGGCGAACGCGCTCACGAAGAGCGGGCTACAATTCAAACTGGGCGGTTTCGCCGAACTTGACTTCATCGGGGACAATACGCACAGCTTTCCGGAAATCATAGGCAACAAACCGGTATTGCATAGCAATACGCTCGCAGGGGCAAACAGCCAGTTTGTCACCAGTCCGCGGAACAGCCGGATCACCTTCGATGTGCGAGCCCCAGAGCGGGACGGCATCAAGTCCCGCTATTTTGCCTCGATAGATTTTTTGGGAAACCAACCGGCGGTCGGTAACTCCGTGGTGTCTGAGTTCTCGTCGCTGACCAGCCCGGTGGCGCGCATCTTTCAGATGTACTTCCTGGTGGAGACTCCAGCGGTCGATGTGAAGATCGGGCAGGATTGGTCTCGGTTTTGATTCATGTCTCAATATTCGAGAGGGTCAGTGACGGTCGCGGCGACGCCAGCGAATATGTTTAATCGGTGGATTCAGGCCAGCCTGTCCAAGCGCCTTCAGTTAACAGATACCCTGTCCCTGACTCCTGTCTTCTCCGTGGAGCGGCCTCCACAGGCCGATGCTACCCTGCCCTCGTTTGTTGCGTGAGCGCAGATCGCGTATCGGGGCCTGCAAGCACCGTATATGGGTGCTTCGTCAAGCGATGTCACGCTCAAACCGCTGAGCCTGCAAGTCACCGGAGTCGGTCGAAGGCTCGAAGCCAATTCGGGAGGGCCGACAACTACTCCGACCACTTCTACGTCTACCGGGCAGCCCAATCTGAACAGTCAGACGTACGTGACTGGCTGGGGAGTCTCCTCGAGTGTGTTCATCCCGGTTCTCCCATCACGGGATGGAGAGATGGGCAACACGGCACACGTCGTGATGGAAGGCGTCACCGGAGCCGGGATCGCGGATTTTTTCAACGGATTGAGTTGGGGAGTCTGCAACACGGTGTGCGGGCTGGCAGGAACCAGCGGCTTTGGCGGAGCCGCCTTCGGCCAGACCAACATCGATGGTGGTCTCGCAGCCGTGAGTAGTCAGACCGGCAAGTTCGAAGCGATTCGCACGACCTCGATGATGGTGCACGGCACCTACTTTCTTCCCGACGACGGCAAGACCTGGGTCGGGGGAGGCTATGGGACGATCTACTCTTCCAACGCTGGTGAAATGACTTGTGCGGGTACAGGGGCGACTCCGGCGGCGTCCTGTGGCGGGGCGGTGTCTGACGTCAATTAGAATTGATGGTTGGCGACAATTAGAACTGTGGGGTCCGTCCTCCGGGTTAGGGAGCCTTCCGGGCTCCGTCGATGCCGTCGTGGTTCGCGTTCATTCCCAGGGCCCGCTTCAGGTCAGGCTCC
>JANYBU010000155.1 GCA_025360665.1 Nitrospira sp. | reverse complement strand
GCATAGGCCCCCTTCAACACCCCCACCAAGACGAAATCCTTCCCTGTATAATCGGTCGTGATCTGTTTGCCCAGCTCACGAATCCGAGTACGCATTTCTTCCTGCGTCACGATCGGCCGACCGAAGATCCGCTCCATACTCTCTTACTCCTTCTCGGACGCCCGGTTGCTCACTGAGACAAGCAAACAGCGTGTCGTCCCTCCACGAACGACGAAGCGCTCATCCTGCTGCACTCCCACCACCCAGAGAATTCCCTCTGGCGCCACCAATAATGGGACCTTCCCCCGTGCGTGGCGAGCCACCTTCCTATCGGTAAAGAAGTCTTGTAGTTTCTTGCTCTTCCCCTTCATTCCATAGGGAGAGAATCGATCGCCGGCTTGCCAAGCCCGAACTAACAAGGGCTCCGAAAACCGGTCGGCATCGAACCATGCCAGTCCTTGGGACGGAGCCCTGCCCCTCTCCTCGGCGGCACGACGCGTCATGAGTTGTACATGAATTTCCTGATTCGTTCCAGACCAATAGACTATTGAAGGCACCGGAAGCAGCAGGGCCTCCTCCTTCCCTTGCTCTGAATCAATCTGATGGCTGTGATCTCCTCCTGCACCTGGGCTAAATCGCACCGACCCCTGATCCAGAGTCACGATGGCCTGCTTCAAAGACAGCCGGCCCCCGCTTCTTCCCTTGAGGAAAAGTCGCCGAACTGACTCCACCGCACAAAGGCTGCTGGCGCGGCCCTCTTCATCGTAAGTCCGCAGAACCGTCCGAACGAACCGCCGCTGAAGCGCAACCGGCAACTCGGTAAAGGCCTGGCGATCGACTCGTTGCACGCCTCTGGAATCATGGCTGACCAGTGCATGCACCAGATCATCAGTCACCCCTTCCAAGAAGTGTTCGTCCTCGCGCAGCAATTCCGCCTGCCGCTGCAACACCCGGACGGCAGCTGGCGCCAACCGCGTGATGACAGGAAGGAGTTCCTTCCTGATCCGATTGCGATGATAGAGCGGCTTCTCATTGCTCGAATCACGACGATAGATCAGCCCTTCATCATCCAAGTATGCCACCACCTCCTCGCGGGTGGCGGCGAGAAGAGGACGAATAATCCTGTCTTCACGGGTGTATGGCATCCCGGCTAACCCGGTCATACCCGCTCCCCGCAACATCCACATGAGCAGGGTTTCCGCCTGATCGTTCGCGGTATGACCGACCGCAATGCAGTCAGCCCCTACCTCGTGAGCCAATCGCTTCATGAAGTCATAGCGCGCATCGCGCGCCGCAGCTTGAAGCGATGAGCGCTGTCGTCGCTTGATCAGCGTGGGTCGATGGATGACAAGAGACAGCTGTCGCTCTCGACAAAACGCATTAACAAACGATTCGTCACCGTCAGACTCCGCCCCTCGCAGCCCATAATTACAATGGACGACCGTCAGCGTGAGCCGCCAAGACCGAGCCAGGCGATGGAGGAGAGACAACAACGCGATCGAGTCGGGCCCGCCCGAGACCGCCACAAGCAGGTGCTGACCAGGAAGGAACAGCCGTTGCTGACGCACCGTCCGAACAAGATGGGTCAACAAGGCCGGTCGTGTGGCGGACCTGGTAGGATGCTGAAAAAGTCCGCCAGCTTTGCTCTCGCATCGCTCATAGACTCGACGTACCGCAAGGGTACGCCTCGCCTCCTCGCTCGCTGTGGCCGCGCTGAACGGCCGTTTTGAGCATCCTGTATACTCATCGGCAATCATCGCACACATCCCATACGCCGAGCCCCACCGGGGCGAACATAGTTGTTCAGCAACCTGCTGGATGATAGCCTCATGATCGGCGTCTCAGCGGCCATGGTTACCGAACTTGCTGTGGAATACGCCTCAAGCTGATGCGCGCCTGCTCCACATCACGGGCGATTTGCTTCGACAACTCATCGGCAGAGGCAAAGGTGTGATCGCCACGGACGCGCGCCACAAACTGCACGGTGATCTCCTGGCCATAGAGATCGCACGAGTGATTCAAGAGGTTGACTTCGATGAGTCGCTCGCCGACGCCAAAGGTCGGCCTGGTCCCGATGTAGGCGATGGCATCAGAGGTCTCCGTACCATGAACCGCCCGCGCAGCATAGACTCCATCGGGCGGCACGACGCGATCAGCCGGAATGCGCAGATTGGCCGTAGGCCAGCCCATCGCCTGCCCCTGTTGCATCCCCTGCACGACGGTACCTCGAATCCCATAAATTCTTCCGAGCAACGTGGCAGCCCGCTCCACATTCCCTGCCTGAATCAACTGGCGAATCTTGGTTGAACTCACCACGTCTCCCTCAATCGTCACGGGAGTTACGGGATGTACGCGGAAGCCGTACTGCCCGCCGAGACGCACGAGGTCATCGATACGTCCGGCCCGGCCCTTCCCAAACGCAAAATGATTGCCCACGAACAGCTCAGACAAGGTGAGAGACCGATGCAGGATGTCTCCGGCAAATTGATCCGGGCTCATCGCCGCAAAGGTGGAAGTAAAGTTCAGAAAGACCACTTCATCGATCCCCGCGGCTTCGAGGTGCGCAAGCTTTTCCTCCGGACTGGTGAGAAAGCGAAGATCGACGAGGGGCGCGAGGATTTTCACCGGATGCGGTTCGAAGGTCAGCACGAGCGCCGTCCCCTGTGCCTTCCGGGCCGTCTCAACCACCGTCTGGAGCAGCGCTCGATGGCCCAGGTGGTGACCGTCGAAATTACCGATCGTGGCGACTGGATACGCACGTGGACACTCGCAGGACAGCCCACGCGTCACTTTCAGCATGGTCGTCAGCGGAGGAGACGCGCTGCGTCTTTGGCAAAGTAGGTCAGAATGAGATCGGCGCCGGCCCGCTTAATCGAGAGCAACGATTCCATCATGGCCCG
Organism: Nitrospira sp.; assembly: GCA_025360665.1. Lineage (GTDB taxonomy): Bacteria > Nitrospirota > Nitrospiria > Nitrospirales > Nitrospiraceae > Palsa-1315. Next base: position 9,746 of record JANYBU010000155.1, on the reverse strand, counting down.
CGATTCGTCGAGCCAGCCGGCGTTGGCGGCCGCTTTGATCATACTGTACTCCCCGCTCACTTGATAGGCCGCCACCGGCAACAACATCTGCGCTCTGGCTGCGGCAATAATATCGAGGTACGGCAGTGCCGGTTTCACCATAATGATGTCGGCCCCTTCTTCGACATCAAGGGCGATCTCCCGAAGCGCTTCCCGGCGGTTGGCGGGATCCATCTGGTATGACTGCCGATCGCCGAATTGAGGGCTTGAAAACGCCGCATCCCGAAACGGTGCATAAAAGCAGGACGCGAATTTGGCGGCATAGGCCATGATCGGCAGCTCCGGGAAACCCGCCTGATCCAGTTCCGCCCGGATCGCCGCCACCCGCCCATCCATCATATCGGACGGCGCCACCATGTCGGCCCCGGCTTGCGCATGGGTTCTGGCCATTGCTCGGAGACACTCCAGCGTTTCATCGTTGAGAATACGCCCGTCCTTGACGATTCCACAATGGCCGTGATCGGTGTATTCGTCGATGCAGACATCGGTCACGACCATCAGCCCCGGGACCTGGTCCTTCACCGCTTTGACTGCTCGCTGCACGATGCCATTCGGATCAAACCCCGAACTCCCCCGCTCATCTTTCCGATCGGGAATCCCAAAGAGGATGATGGCGGGAATCCCCAAGGCCGTAATCTCACCTGCCTCTTTCACCAAGAGATCGACCGAGAGCCGAAACTGGCCCGGCATCGAGGCGATCTCCTCCCGCCGATCTCGCCCTTCGACGACGAACAGCGGATAGATAAAGTCGGACGGGGCAAGGCTCGTCTCCCGTACCATGCGACGAAATGCCTCATGCTGCCGCAGCCGCCGGAGCCGCTGTATTGGGAAGGCCATCGGATTACTTCCTCGGGAGATTCGTCAAGAACACCACGAGGTCGCGCACGGAAATCATACCGACCAATTTGCCATCCTGAGTCACGCCGAGATGTCGGATATGCGTTTGGGCCATCAGATCGTTGGCATCTAACACTGTTTTATTCTCCTCGATCGTCAAAATCGGGGCCGACATAATCTGTTCGGCCGTCGTCTTGTGGGTGTCGGCTCCAGCCGCGACCACCCGCCGGACCATATCGGTATCCGTGAGGATGCCGACGATCTCCTTCCCGTTCGTCACGAACAGGCTACCGATGCCACGATCCCGCATGATACGTGCCGCCGTCTGTGCATCCGTATCCCGCTCAACCGTAATAAACTTCTCCCTCGGAACCATGAACGACTTGACTGCAACCATGTTATGTCCTCCCTTGGCTAATTCAGTCCATCACCCTGCCGTTTGCTTCGGCCTATCTGCGCGTAGAAACGGCGACTCGAGCCCCTTCCTTGAAATGCCTCACGATTGCGTCTGCCAGCGCCGGCACAGTATTCTCAGCCGGCATGACCGTGACCGTCAACCCATACTCTTCCGCCGTGCATGCCGTAATGGGCCCAATGCAGGCAATCACCACCCGAGCGACGAGTCGCCTCACCGCGTCCCGCCCTCCAAAGAGTTCCACGAAATTGCGGACGGTGGAGGAACTCGTGAATGTCACCGCCGCCACATGGCCATCGTGAAACTGTTGCGTCACGGACGCGACGTCCACTGCCGGGGCGATCGTGCGATAGACAGGAATCACATCGACAGTTGCCCCTAACTCACGCAACTGTTCCGGCAAGATCTCGCGAGCGACTTCGGCGCGTGGGATCAAAACGTGGCTCCCACGGATTCCCACATGAGCCAATGCGGCAATCACTCCCTCTGCTTGAAACTCGGCTGGAACGACATCCGGCGTCACCCCATAGGTTCCCAGCTCCTGCGCAGTTCTTGGTCCAATCGCGCACAGGCGAAGGTTCGCTAACGCTCGCGCGTCCTTCCCTGCCGCATGAAGCCGGTCCATAAAAGGCCTCACCCCGTTCACGCTGGTAAAGATCAGCCACTGATAGCCACTGAGACGAGTGATCGCGTCATCGATCGCCTGCCAACTGGCCGGAGGCACGATCTGAATCGTCGGGACTTCAAACGGCTCCGCGCCATAGGCCGCCAATAGCTGGGAAAATTCTCTTGCCTGCTCCTGTGCACGGGTAAGCACAATCCGTTTCCCAAAGAGCGGCTTGGTTTCAAACCAATTGAGCGCCCCTCGCAATCGCACGACCTCACCCACAACGATCACCGTCGGCGGTTCGAGATGTGCGGCTTCCGCCTTCACGACAATATCGCCCAATGTCCCCACGATGGTCTGTTGATCGGCTCTGGTCCCCCAACGGATCGCCGCGACCGGCGTGTCGGACGACCGCCCCTCCGACAGTAACTGTCTGACGATCGAAGGAAGATTCTTCATGCCCATCATGAACACGAGCGTCCCTGATGCACTGGCCAATTTGGGCCATTCTAACAAGATCGCCGGCTTGGTGGGATCTTCATGACCGGTCACAAACGTGACCGTGGAAGCCAACGTTCGATGGGTCACCGGAATGCCCGCATACGCAGGAACCGCAACCGCCGCCGTCACACCAGGCACAATCTCGAAATCGACCCCTGCAGCGGCCACCGCTTCCGCCTCTTCTCCACCACGTCCGAAGACAAATGGATCGCCCCCTTTGAGCCGAACCACCACATTCCCCTCCTTGGCGCGTTCGATGAGCAGTCGATTGATATCGGCTTGGTCTTGATACTGCCCACGTCCCCGCCGACCGACATAGATGCGCTGTGCCGTGGCCGGAGCATACTGCAGTAAGACCGGATTGGCGAGATAATCGTACAGGACGACATCGGCCTGCTCCAGGCACTCCTTCCCTTTCAGCGTCAAGAGTCCAGGATCGCCTGGTCCCGCTCCGACCAAATAGACCTTTCCCGGTCTTCTCGGTTTCGTCATGTGGTCCCGTAGATCGCGTGAAGAATTCTATCGCCGCCACGTGCGAGCAGCCGTTCCGCGAGTTGAATACCGATCGACTCCGGATCCTCAATGGTTCCTTCAACAGAATCGCGAATGAGCTCCTTGCCGTCCACGCTGGCGACCAATCCTTCCAGGATGACCCGTGTCCCGGCTAATGTCGCATGCGCCGCGATCGGAACCTGACAGCCTCCTTGGAGCCGATGGAGCAACGCGCGTTCAGCAAGAACGGCTGTCTTACTTGGCACATGATCCAAGCCACTCAACAACGAATGGATAAAGAGATCGTCTCGCCGGCCCTCGATGCCCAGCGCCCCCTGGCCGATGGCAGGCAAACTAATCTGCGGCGCGAGGTACTCCGTAATCTCATGCGCCCAGGCCAATCGCCGGAGCCCGGCCGCGGCAAGCACGATGGCGTCGAACTGTCCGTCCCGTAATTTCTTGAGACGAGTATCCAAGTTCCCGCGCAACATGGCAATCGTAAGGTCGGGCCTGGCATGGAGGAGTTGTGATTGGCGGCGAAGGCTGCTGGTCCCGATCCTGGCGCCACGAGGAAGGTCCATGAACGACCGCCCGTCACGACTAATAAGGGCATCCCGGGGATCCTCGCGGGGCGGTATACAGAGAATGGCCAATCCCTCGGGCAACTCCGTGGGCACATCTTTCATACTATGCACTGCCAGATCGATCTCGCCGCTCAACAGCGCTTCCTCGATCTCCTTCACAAACAGTCCCTTCCCGCCAATTTGGGCCAGCGGGACGTCAAGAATCTTGTCTCCCGATGTTTGGATCCTCCGCAACGTCACCGTCACATGCGGAGCCAGCGCGTGCAACTGTCCCTGTACCCACTCACTCTGCTGCACCGCCAGCTTACTACCGCGCGTTCCAAGCACGACGGTCGATCGTTCATGGCCAACATTCAACATGACTCCCTTTCACCGACTTACATCATAATACGGAATGTGAAACGTGGCGGACTGCTCACTGCCTGGAAGCTTCTCCGCATCGTCACGGTCTACGCGTGGAACCTCACTGGACAGGGTTCCGCTGACGAAACTCCGATGGGAAGTCGAGACCAGCAGGAAACTGACCAAACCAAAAATCGACAAGAGATACACGGGCACACCCCACCGGAACCCTTCCCGCTCCCGATAATCAAACCCACAGGCCCGACAATCGGGCAAGTGGTCATGTCCCAGGTAGGGCTTTTGACACTTGGGACAGGTACATAGTTTCGGCCCTTTGCGGGTGATTCCCATACAAATGGCACGCTCAATGATCCGGCGTCTTCGAACCAGATCTCAGGACCGCCTCTTCAGCATCCTTGCTCTCCTCTCGCGGCGAACGACAGGTCTCCGACGCAGAGGAGATACTTCCAATGACGTTGGAAACGGCAGGGTCACCGAGGTTGAAAAACCGCCTCGCCGCCTCGACGAAGGCAGACCCCTCCGAGGAGTTCACCTCAGCCTTGAGCGTCACCATCGTATTGTGAATGAGCTTATTCACGATCGACGATGCCATCGCCTCGACCAATTCACGCTCCTGCGCGGAGAGATTCGCCAATCGCCCCAAGGTCTTCTCGACCTCCGCTCGCCTGATGTCATCGGCCCGCGTACGGAGGGCCACGATGGTGGGGGTCACTTCGAGTGACTGGAGCCATTGCCGGACAATCCCGACTTCATCTACCACCATCTGCTCGGCCTTCTCGGCCTCCTGTAAGCGCCCCCCGCGATTCTGTTCAACCCGCGCTTTCAAATCATCGATGTCGAAAAGGAAGGCATTATCCACATGGCGCACGGCCGGATCGATATTCCGCGGAACTGAGATGTCGATCAAGAACATCGGACGATTCATCCGTTGTTTGACCGAGCGCTGCACGTCATCCTCGCTTACGAGATAGTGTGCGGCACCGGTCGACACCAAGACGATATCCGCGGAAGCCATATCCTCCCGAAACTGTTCAAAGGGGACCGCGGTACCGCCAAACCGATTGGCCAATTCCAACCCATGTTGCGGATTCCTGGTCGTCACTCGCACATGCCGGACACCGTTGGCAATAAAATGTCTCGCCGCCAACTTGGCCATCTCCCCCGCTCCCACCAACAACACCGTCTTCTCGGTTAAATCCGAAAAGATCTTCTTGGCCAATTCGACCGCGGCATAGCTGACCGACACCGCCATCTCGGAAATTTTTGTTTCCGTTCGCACGCGCTTGGCGACGGAGATCGCCTTCTTCACAACCTTGTTCAGAATGATGCCGGTCGCCTTGTGTGTGAGTGCAACCTCAAACGCATCTTTAATTTGACCCAGAATCTGTGACTCGCCGACGATCATGGAGTCGAGACTGGAGGCCACGCGAAACAAATGGCTGATTGCCCGATCCCCTTGGTGCCAGTACAGATGGGGAGTCAGTTCCTCCGAGGACAGCGACAGGTGGGCATCGGCCAGAAATTCCTGGATTCGTCCATACCCTGATTCGACCTCATCGACGACGGCATAGACCTCGACACGATTGCACGTCGAGAGTAATATCCCCTCCCGCACCCCCTGGTACGAGCAGAGACGGGTCAGGGCTTCGCCTATCCGGCTCTCAGGGACCGCAAGTTTCTCACGGATTTCGACCGGGGCGGTCTTGTGGCTTAAACCGACGACGACAATGTGCATATCAAGACACCGGTCCGTGACTCTTGATGACCACGCCGATGAGGGTCAGAATAACCCCGGCAAATCCGATAATCGTCAGGTACGCCGCTCGTTTGGCTCTCCAGCCCACCGTCAGTCGTCCCATCAGTACGACAAAGTAGAACACCCACGTCACCAACGCCCATGTTTGCTCGGGATTCCAGTTCAGGTACGACCCCCGAGAGAACTCGGCGGACAGTGCACCAGTGATGATGCCGAGCGTAAGCAGCGGAAACCCCGTCACGATCGACTGTTGATTCAGATGGTCGAGAAAATCCAGAGCGGGCAATTTTGAGTAGAGGACATTGAACCGTTTAGACTTGAGAAGCCCATCCTGAATCAGATACATGAGACCAGCCACAAAGGCGATGGCAAACCCCACGGTACCGAGCATGCTCAGCGTGACATGGACCCACAACGTTCGAAACACCGGCGTGAGCGTCGGAGCGGTTTCCGGCAATGCGGCGGCGGAGACCAGTGAGAGCAGTGCCAGGGGCACGATGAACGAGCCAAGCACGTGCAGATGATGGCGAAACTCCACGGCGAGAAAGACCAAAATCAGCACCCATGAAAAAAACGACAGGGCTTCATGGAATCCTGGCGTCGAGATGTCCGTCACCCCGATCATCCCTGCGCCCAACGCAATCGTGTGTGAGGCAAACCCGGTCGCCGTCATACCCAGGGAGACGTTTGACAGGACTTCAGAAGGCCAGAGCAAATAGGCAAGAAAGCAAACGGTGGCCGCAAAGTACAGGGCCAATGTCACCACGAACAACATGGCGGCCATACAGGTCTATCCTCTCAACTTTTCAGGACAAACAGACTGGTATTAAACAGGGAATTATATCGATGGCGCGAGATGGGAGTCAACCAAACGATCATGGAGTGGGAGACCGGACGACCATGTCTCGACCTCCCGGTACCCTGTACGTCATCAGCACGCCGATTGGCCACCCTGATGACATCACCCTTCGGGCCCTTGCCACGCTGCGCCGAGTTGCGGTTATTGCGTCAGAGGACCCTCGCGTGACCCAGGCGCTCCTGGCCCATCATGGCATCATTGCAACAGTTACAAGCTACGGCCCACTGAATCGCCACGAAAAAATGCTGGTCCTTCTTCATCGACTCATGCAGGGAGCGGATGTCGCCCTCGTCTCAGACAACGGCACCCCGGTCATCTACGACCCAGGCAGTCTACTCGTGGCTGCTGCCCACCAAGCGGGAATCCCGGTCAAGGCCATCCCCGGTCCCTCTACCATGACGGCAGCGACGGCGATCTCTGGCTTTTCGGGTGATGCGATCATCTTTGAGGGACACCTTCCCTCAACCAGTCGTCGTCTCGAACAATACCTTTCACAACTCCGCAAGGAACGAAGAACCCTCGTCTTCTATGTGGATCCTAGAGCCCTCACAGGGCTACTGAAAATCCTGGCACAGATACTCCCCACCAGACAGATTGCCATCGCCATGAATCTCACAACGCGCGAAGAGACCCTCTCTCGCGGAAGGCCTGGTGAGCTGCTTGATCAGATCGGACCAGTGCCGAAGGACTCAGCGGTAACGGTCGTCATTGAAGGGCATGCGGCAGGATCGCGAAAAAAATATAAGCAGAAGAATACCCGCGCTACTCGTCTTCACGGCGGCGGATGAGTACTCGATAAGACCCTTCGACGCGATCTTGCAAAAGGATGGTGTGCCCCTCATTACTCACGCTGCGGGGGACATTCCGAATCGGGTCGCCATCGTCCAACAGCACTGAAAGAATCTGTCCCTGTTCCATCGCTTCCAGTTTCAACTTCGTTTTGACGAAGTTATAGGGGCAAATCACTCCCCGTAAATCCAACTCGGCATCCGGTTGACCAGTCACTGTCGTGTTTCCCTCTCCAATTCCGGCTACGGCTCTCTCCCCCGCAATAGTCTTGACTGTTCCCCAGGCCCTGACTGGACGCTAATCCTAGCAAGGAGTCGGCGGCCCGGCAAGCACTGCACCTGGTGTAACGGCATGATGAACGCAAAAAAAGGGGCAGCGCCTCGCTGCCCCTTGCTCACATCTTCACGCTATGTGTCTAGACTCAGTTCAGACCCTTAACCAAGTTTGGCTTAGTGTAGTCCGTCCCGTAGTCTGACTGGTTGCCGACTGCATTGCCCCATCCTGGCTGCGGTTCGCACTGCCAACAGGGAGCGGCACCGGTATATTCACCGACCGGGCTGGTGATACCGGAATCGATCTTTCCTGGAAGCACAGAACCACCAATGCCACCGGTGGTGGAGCCACTGTTCGTTTCAATCCCACGCTCGGTCCTGGGGTTCGGGCGCTGTCCAAGTCCGCCGAAACCGGCGAGTCTCTCGTTGCCACGAATGACGGTAATCTCACGGACAATCTTACGGCCAGTGCCGAACGGCTGGTTCGCACTTGTTTCCTCGATTGCCTGAATGGTCACGTCGTCACCAGACTCAATAATACGAATCTGATCGTAATTGGTCTTGTCATCAAAATATACCGTGCGGTAGTTCATCGCGCCACCGCCTGCACGCCCCTCATCGTGAGAGCTTCCACCCATCTCAAGAAACATTTTATTGGCCGGCCGATCGAAACCAATCACACGGCCAAACATGGTTTCCGCCTGCGACAACCGATCGAGAAGCTGGGTTCTATCGTAGGTGTTCACGCGAGGACTTGACCCCGACACATCGCCAACTCCTTCGCCCACGCCCATTCCGGATTGGTTAGATTGCAAACGCTCCTGAGCGATTGACACACTCACGGAGCCGACGAAAAGAATTGCCACCCCTAGCGCCAACAGGTTACGCATGTGCTGCCTCCTGGTGAGATTTAGAGAATGAAATCAAATGACAGACACCAAGAACCGACGCCAAGATGGGACCAACATCACGAATTTGAAGCTTTTTCATCGCTAACGCTTTAGGCTATGGCCTATCTATAGGCTACCCATTCGGACATGTCAACTGGAGGATCTGCGTTCTTAATTTGATTCGGATTTGTGCACAATCCGAACCGCCACCGAGCTGCAATAAAACCCACGCCAAACCTGCTGCCACGCTGTGGACTAATGGTGCCCAGAGGGAGGGTCGAACTCCCACTCTCTTGCGAGAACCGGATTTTGAGTCCGGCGCGTCTGCCAGTTCCGCCATCCGGGCATATCCATTTTTAAAAGGCGAATCTTCTTAGCACGAAGCCATGTGCGGGTCAATCCGATCCCTCTTTTCTTAGCATGACCGGCAGTGGTACAATTCACGATTCATACTCACCTAATAAGTACATATGGGAGGATCCTCACACCATGGCAGACGTCCAGTGCATCACGTGTGGACAAGCGGGAGAAACTATCACGGACCCCATCTTCATGGGGAGGCTTGAATCCGAGATCAAAGCCAAGGTCTGCAAACCCTGCTGGAAAAAGTGGGAGGGTATGCGGGTCATGGTCATCAACGAGTATCAGGTCAACCTGGGCGAAGAGAGCGGCAGAGAACTCGTGAAGAAGCAGATGAAGGCCTTTCTCAAACTTGGCGAGCAAACTGACACCGGAAAACTGGATCAGAACTATCGTCCACAGGCCTAACCCAGACGGCTCTGCGCCGGGGTTCAGGTCCCCGACTGAGCCGATAATCGCCAGAGTCTTCCGTGAATTTCTCCAGCGATCTCGCAGGCTTCGTTGACAGGCCGATTTCAGAAATGCTAGATTGTTTCCTTCTTGGTCCATCCTCCAAGACGATCAACATCTCCTCACGATCCTTCTACGGTGAGGAAATAGGAGTCGGTTTGTCGTGATTACACAGATGCACGTAAAAGGGTTGATGTTCGACCCCTATAATAACGCGTATATCGTGGTGCTGCGTGACGAAGAGCATTCCGACATGCTCCCGATTTGGGTCGGCAAGTCAGAAGCAGGTGCGATCAGCATGTCACTGGAGAACGTCACGCCCCCCCGGCCGATGACGCACGATTTCATGAAGTCGCTCCTCGATGCTTACAACGCGAAGGTCATCAGCGTGGTCATTACGGACTTGTCGGAGCACACCTATTTTGCGAAAATCCATTTGATGTACGAAGACTCAGAATACACCGTCGACGCCAGACCCAGCGATGCGATTGCCCTTGCGCTTCGGAGCAATGCGCCGGTGTTTGCAAACGAT
>JANYBU010000103.1 GCA_025360665.1 Nitrospira sp. | reverse complement strand
CCCCCCTGCCATTCTCCTTGGCGTCCCTTAGCCGTATTTTCTGACAGAATCCTGAAAGATCTCGCCAGCGCGGTCTCGCATCACTAAGACTCTCGCGAACCCCCAACCGTGCCGCCTCTGATCTTGACTGACTGCGGTCTTGCTTGAAACAAAACGCACCTCGACGCACTGGGGGTTAGCGGGTGAGCAATCCAGCCTTCTTGAGTATCCTGCATCATCGTTCCTCCGTTGTGCTATCCGTGTACTCCCGCAAAGTTCACCCGTACCAAACATAGTTCTTTCCTGGTCTGCTAAGATCGACTTTCATGTCTACTTTCTCACGATTTCTCCCATTCCTGAGGCCCTACCTGTCTCGCATGGTGCTGGCCGGGTTACTGGTCATGGGCGTTGCTGCCATCAATCTGACCCTGCTGCGGCTGGCCGGCACCTTATGGGACATCATTACGGTGCAGCGCGATCAGCCCAAAATGACGGACATGATTCTCATCCTTCTTGGGCTCGTTGTCCTGCAGGGGCTCTGCTCGATGGGCCATAGCTATCTAACTGCTTGGATTTCGCAGCGCATCATTGCCGACTTTCGCCGACACCTCTTTGGACATCTGCATACGTTATCGGTGAGCTTCTTTGCTCGCCGGAGAACGGGAGAGCTCCTTTCGCGGCTCATGAACGATGTGACAGTGATCCAATCGGTCGTGACTGAAACGCCGATCGACGGTGCGAAACAGCTCGTGACGTTTGTGGGAGGCATCACGTTCTTGTTGATCATGAATTGGCAGCTCTGCCTCTTAATCCTCGTTCTGCTCCCATTGCTCGTTCTTGCGGCCAAGTTCTTTGGACGAAAACTGAAATCTCTCTCGACCTCGATTCAGGACCACACCGCCGCCATGAGTACCCTGATCGAGGAAGTGATCTCCGGTATCCGGGTCGTGAAGTCCTTCGTCCAAACACAGCGCGAAAAGACCAGGTTTGCCGCGCAAGTCGAACAGACCTTGGCGTTGACGATGCGAAAGGCAGGCCTCATGGCAGTGTTTATTCCCGTCATCAGCCTCCTCACCTTCGCCGCCGCAGCGGCGGTGTTGTGGTATGGGGGACGCCAGGTCATCGACGGGAGCGTGTCGCCGGGCGATCTCTTTGCGTTCGTCCTCTTTGCCGGAATTCTGATCGGCCCCTTCAGTTCTGCTGCCCGCGTGTTCGCGCAGATCAAGGAGGCACAGGGTGCCACCCAACGGGTGTTCGAAATTCTGGACACACGTGCCGAAGTAAGCGACTCCCCCACGGCCACGTCGCTGTCCACCGTCTCAGGACACATCCGGGCGGAGCACGTCAGCTTTGCCTACGATCCACGCCAACCGGTCTTGACGGATGTGTCGTTCGAAGCCAAGCCGGGCGAACTGCTCGCCATCGTCGGTCCCACCGGCGCCGGAAAAACAACCGTAATGAACTTACTCCACCGTTTCTACGATCCGACTGAGGGGCACATCACCATCGATGGACAAGATCTCCGCCAGGTTACACTCGACAGTTGGTATCGACAGATCGCGCTGGTCCCACAAGAGACGATCTTGTTCGGCGGGACGATTCTCGACAATATCCGCTACGGAGACAGGGAGGCCACTGAGGAAGAGGTGGTGGCGGCGAGCCGTGCGGCCCATGCCCATGACTTCATCATGAGCTTCCCGGACCAGTATCAGACCATCGTGGGGGAAAAAGGGATCAATATGTCGGGCGGACAGCGGCAGCGCATCGCCATCGCCAGAGCCATAGTGAAAAATCCACGGATCTTGTTGTTGGATGAAGCTACCTCTGCCCTTGACAGTGAGTCGGAACGACTCGTCCAGGAGGCGCTAGAACAACTCATGAAAGGCCGAACGACCTTTGTGATCGCCCACCGCTTGACGACCATCCAACGAGCGGATCGCATTCTCGTCATCAACAAAGGGCGCCTCGTGGAAACCGGTACCCATGCCGAACTGATGGACCATAAAGGGCTCTACCAATACCTCTACACCCTTCGGCTCACCGAACTCCCGGTCTAATCCATGAAGCTTCTGTTGCAAGCGACGGCCTGTGCCTGTCCGCACGCAGACAAGCGGCTACGCGACTGTAACAGGCAGTCTCGCCGTTCAGCCCTTCGACATACTGCATGAGTACGCATAGCCGCGATTGTCCCGCGACTCGACTCAGTTTCCGACCTAGACCGACCGATAACGGAAGAGCCTGCAGGATGCCCAAACAGGCCGGCCTCTTCGTACGACGTTCGTGAAGCGCACGCGAGACAAGCAAGACGCGCGCGACAGGCACGACTCGCGAAGATGAAACTTCCGACCAGTCCCGCTTTTCTCGAAAATCTCGCGAGTGTCGCGCGAATAACGAGCTACGCTTCACGGGTGTCGAGAACGCCGCTGGCGGACTGGTCGGTTTCCTGCTAGGTTTCTAAGAAAAAGTATGCTCCGCCGACTGTCCTCCTACACGAACCGCTGAGGAGTCCCATGCCGCATTCACGCCGAACCGCCCCATCAAACCCAGCCAGTCCAGCACCGCTCACCGCGGAACAGCAGCGTCTTGAGGAAGACTCCCGCCGGCAGGAACATTGGAAACGCTGGGGGCCCTATCTCAGCGAACGGGCCTGGGGGACCGTCCGCGAAGACTACAGCCCGCACGGGACCGCCTGGGAATCGTTTCCTCACGACCATGCCCGCTCGCGCGCCTATCGCTGGAATGAGGACGGACTGGCCGGCATTTCCGATCGTCACCAATATATCTGCTTCGCCATCGCCCTCTGGAACGGACGAGATCCTATTCTAAAGGAACGGATCTTCGGCCTGACTGGCAACGAAGGGAACCATGGCGAAGACGTCAAAGACTATTATTTCTATCTCGATTCGACCCCGACCCACTCCTACATGAAGTACCTCTACAAGTACCCGCAGGCGGAGTTCCCCTATGCCAAGCTCGTCGAGGAGAATCGTCGACGGGGCCGGCGGGACTTGGAATACGAACTGATCGACACCGGCGTCTTCGACGAGAATCGCTACTTCGACGTCGTCGTGGAATATGCCAAGGCCTCCCCCGAGGATCTGCTGATCCGCATTCACGTCGTCAACCATGGGCCCGATCCTGCTGAGTTGACACTCCTACCGACCCTCTGGTTTCGGAACACCTGGTCCTGGGGGCTCGACGCGCGCCGGCCGCGAATGCGTGAGGGAGAAGCCGCCAAGGGCATGAGCGTCATCAAGCTGGACCACGAGTACTACGGCCGACGACGCCTCTGGTGTGAGCGACAGCCGACATTGCTGTTCACAGAGAACGAGACAAACACCAGTCGGCTCTACGGCGATGCGGAGGGAGCCCGGTATGTGAAAGACAGCTTTCATGACTACGTGGTACAGGGCGACAAAGGGGCGGTGAATCCTCAGAAGATCGGTTCAAAAGCTGCCGCCCACTATACCCTCTCATTGGCTCCTGGCGCATCGGACACCATCCATCTTCGCTTGACGAACGAAGATAGCGAGAAGGGTCTCACGCGCGAGGCTTTCGACGCCACATTCATGCAGCGAATTCAGGAGGCCAACGAGTTCTACAACGCACTTGCGCCGCCCGATCTCTCCGAAGACGCACGGCGCGTCCAGCGGCAGGCGTTTGCCGGCCTCCTCTGGAGCAAGCAGTTCTACCATTATGACGTCAATCGGTGGCTGAAGGGCGACCCGACTTGGTCCGAACCGCCCAGAGAACGGCTCCACGGACGCAACTCGGATTGGACCCATCTCTACAACGCCGACGTCATCTCCATGCCGGACAAGTGGGAGTATCCCTGGTATGCCGCATGGGATCTCGCATTTCACTGTATTCCGTTGGCGTTGGTGGATGCGACCTTTGCCAAGGAACAGCTGATCCTGATGCTCCGTGAGTGGTACATGCACCCGAACGGCCAGATTCCCGCCTACGAATGGGCGTTTGGAGATGTGAATCCGCCCGTGCATGCATGGGCGGCCTGGCGCATCTACAAGATCGACAAGAAGCGGAAAGGCGTGGGCGATCGCGTCTTCTTGGAGCGCGTGTTTCACAAATTGCTCCTGAATTTCACCTGGTGGGTGAATCGGAAAGACACCGAAGGGAAAAACATCTTCCAGGGCGGATTCCTGGGCCTCGACAACATCGGGGTCTTCGACCGCAGCGCGCCGTTGCCGACCGGAGGGCATATCGAACAATCGGACGCGACGAGTTGGATGGGCATGTATTGCCTCAACATGCTCTCGATCGCGTTGGAACTGGCCCGAGAGAATCGGGCGTACGAGGACGTCGCCAGCAAATTCTTCGAGCACTTCGTCTACATCTGCCGGGCCATGAACAACATCGGTGGCGAGAAAATCGAGCTGTGGAACAAAGAGGACGGATTTTTCTACGACGTCCTGCATCTTCCTGACGGGCAGACGCTTCCCTTGAAGGTCCGGTCACTGGTCGGGTTGATCCCGCTCTTTGCCGTGGAGACGTTAGATTCTGAACTGATCGATAGCCTCCCCAGGTTTAAACACCGCATGCAGTGGTTCATTGAAAACCGGCCCGACTTCAGCGCGCACGTGGAAACCCAATCACATGATGGCGAGGTCCGGCGCTTCCTGTCGCTGGTGAACCGCGACCGGCTGAAATCCGTGTTGGGTTATATGCTGGACGAAGAAGAATTCCTGTCTCCCTATGGCATCCGCGCCCTCTCGCGCTACCACAAGAATCACCCCTACGTCCTATCGGCGATGGGCATGGACTATCGAGTGGACTATGAGCCGGCCGAATCGAGCACGGGAAATTTTGGCGGGAACTCCAACTGGCGTGGTCCAATTTGGTTTCCCGTCAACTATCTGCTGATCGAATCGCTCCAGAAATTCCACTACTTCCTTGGCGACGACTATACAGTCGAATGTCCGACCGGCTCTGCTCGGACCATCCCCTTGAACGAAGTCGCCGCGGAATTGTCACGGAGGCTCACCCACATCTTTCTCCGCGACCAAACCGGGCGACGCCCCGTCTTCGGAGGCACTGCCAAGTTCCAGGACGATCCACTCTGGCGAGATGCGATTCCCTTCTACGAATACTTCCATGGAGACAACGGCTCCGGCATCGGCGCCAGCCACCAAACGGGATGGACAGGATTGGTGGCGAAACTGATTCAGCAGTCAGGGGAATAGGGGGAGCCTATGGCAAATGGCTGATAGCGTATAGCAAGAAACTCTTGCCATCGGCCATACGCCATACGCTCTTGATGAGAAAAACGCCATGAAGGTTGACGCAACCACATGCCAAGACTTCGAGCAGGCACTGGGCCTTGAGTGGCTAGAAACCAACGGCCGCGGCGGATTTGCGTCTGGCACGGTCGCGGGCGCGAATACCAGGCGCTACCATGCGTTGCTGC
>JANYBU010000056.1 GCA_025360665.1 Nitrospira sp. | reverse complement strand
CCTCGACGGTGACGGCCTCTTCTGTTTCATGCCAACAATCATAATCTGTCGCCAAGGCCACCGTGGAGTAACAGAGCTCGGCCTCGCGTGCCAGCTTGGCCTCAGGAAGATTCGTCATCCCGATCACGCTCGCACCCCACTGACGATACAACCGAGACTCCCCCTTGGTCGAGAATTGTGGCCCTTCGATACAGAGATAGACACCCCCCTGGTGCACGGTGGCGCCGACTGTACGGGCCGCATCCAGCAATGCCGCACCGAGCGAGGCGCAAACCGGATCGCCAAATGCCACATGCGCGACAACCCCTCCCTCAAAGAAGGTTGACACCCGCCGCTTGGTGAGATCGATAAACTGGTCCGGCAGCACCATGTCCCCGGGTTTGATCGACTCCTTCATACTCCCGACCGCGCTCACAGAAATCACCCGACTCACCCCGAGCGATTTGAGCGCATAGATATTCGCGCGATAGTTGATTTCAGAAGGATTAATCCGATGGCCTTGTCCATGCCGCGAGAGAAAGGCGATACGAACCCCGTCCAATTCGCCGAGCACCACCTTGTCGGAGGGAGCCCCGAAGGGGGTTTTTACCGCGACCTCCTTGACCTTCCGAAGCCCCTCAATGTCATACAGCCCACTGCCGCCAATGATCCCAATGTCTGCGCGCGCTGCCTTCCCCTGTCGTGTCATCCCTGGTCCCCAAGTGTGGTGAGAAATCGATCCACCTGCCTGATCACCAACTCTGCCGTGTGCTGGGCTGATTCCGACTCCTCGATTGTCAGCCACTGAATCCCCAGTTCCTTTCGAAACCAGGTCATTTGTCGTTTGGAGAAATGTCTCGTGTCCAGTTTGAACCGCCGAACCATTTCAGCAGCATCATACTCGCCTGCCAAGTGCTCGGCCACATGCCGATACCCCAAGCCCTTCATGGCCGCACTGTCGCGCTGGTAACCCTGAACCAGGAGCTGCTTCGTCTCTTCTATCAAACCGTGGGCCAGTTGCCAATCAATCCGCGCTTCGATACGCCGATACAGCGCGCTACGGTCGCGGTTCAAGCCGATGATCAAGACGGAAAAGGGCCGCTCGGCAAACCCATGCTCCTGCTGAAACTCCGACATCCGACGACCGGAAAGCTGGTATACCTCCAGCGCGCGGATCACTTTTGATTCGTCGCGTGGGTGCAACCGCGCCGCGGCCACAGGATCGATCACCACGAGTCGCGCATAGAGGCGATCATATCCTTGGTCCTTCGCGTCCTGCCGCAGGGCCGCCCGCACAATGGGATCGGCCGGTGGTGCGTCACACAAGCCCTTGATGAGGGTCCGCACATAGAGCCCTGTGCCACCCACCACCAGGGGAAGGCGGAGGTCTCGATAGAGGCGCTCGATCTCATCGAGCGCCTGACGGCGATATAATCCTGTATTAAAAGATTCATCAGGATTGACGAGATCGATCAGTCGATGGGGAACACCCTGGCGCTCCTCTGGGACCGGCTTATCCGTCCCGACATCCATACCGCGATAAACTTGTCTGGAGTCTGCCGTGAGCACCTCCGTCTCGAAGGCCTTCGCCACCTCGACCGCGACGCGGCTCTTCCCCACGGCGGTCGGTCCGACCAACACGACAAGAGGCTTAAGCCGGACCTGCGTCTCGGAGAGGCGATGCATCGCCCTCGCTGGAATAGCCATCATGCCCATCCAACCCGGCCGAACAGCTTGGCAAGTTCATTCGTGGAAAGGCGAAACGCCGTACGGCGCCCATGTGGGCAGGTCATGATCAGCCCTTCCTCCACCCAATCCTGAATCAACTGCTGAATTTCAGGAAGCGCCAAGGCTCGTCCGGCGCGTACCGCTCCATGGCAGGCCAGCGACGCCAAGACGGGCTGCACCCGCATTTCCAACGATGCGACGCTATCCCACTCGGTCAAATCGTCGAGCAGATCCTGCACCAGAGCAGTCGCATCCACCTTACCAAGTCCAACCGGTACTCCACGAATCGCCACGGCCGTCGCGCCAAATGGTTCAATCTGGAGCCCGAGTTTCTCCAGATCATCAAGACGCTTGATCAACAAAGCGCTGTGCGCTGCTGTCAGCTCGATCGGCTCTGGAATCAAGAGCGGTTGTGAGGGGATATCCCGGCTCTGCCAGCCTCGCCAGAGCCGTTGGAAGAGGACACGCTCATGCGCCGTATGTTGATCGATCACTTGTAGTTCTTCGCCCACCTGCGCCACGAGATAGGTCCGAAGAATTTGTCCGAACGGCACGATGTCTGCTTTCTCTCCACGCTGATACGCCGCAGCTGCCTCGCGGGCGAAGGCCAACTGACTCCCCTCGACGTTGCCGGACAGGGACACCTCGCCACTCGCATTGATCCGGGAGTCCTCCATTCGAGCTGAAGCCAATGCTGCCGGGTGAGAATTCAGGAACGATGTGGTCTGCCGCTCGGCCGTGGGAACAAACTCCGGTGCCGTCTGCGACGACCCATCCGGCATGAGACCTAACACAACCTTCCGCTCGGAACCACCGAGTGCGTGACGGACGGATTGGCGCACCAACTGATGGAGTGCTTCTGTTTCCGCAAAACGGACTTCTTTCTTCGTGGGATGCACGTTGACATCGAGTCGGTCCGGCTCGATCTCCAGAAAGAGCACGAACGTCGGGTGATGCCCTTTGGGAAGAAACGATCCATACCCCTCCATGACCGCATGAAACACGGTCGCATTGCGGACGGGACGCCGGTTTACAAACAATTCCTGTGGCGTTCTTGAGGATCGCGCGTGGATAGGATCGACCATCACGCCGCGGATCGACAATCCCGCTGTCCGGCCTCGCACTTCCAAGGTCCGATCGAGAAACGTCTGACGATATACTTGAAGTATTCGATCGCGATCTGCCGTCACGGCGGGATAGTTGAGAATCTCCTGGCCGTTATGGGTCAAGCGGAAGTGCACCGATGGCCATGCAAGACCTGCAAGCTGCACGACATGACTGATATGGGAAAACTCGGTCGTGGTCGTTTTGAGAAACTTCTTTCTGGCTGGTTGATTGAAAAATAGATTGGAGACGTCGATCCGGGTGCCAGGCACGGCGGGCGCGTCCACGATCGCGCTGCCTGCTCCTGCGACCAAGGTGAGCTGTGCTCCCACCCTATCCTGCCTGGTCGCGGTCGTCATCAACACGTGAGAGACGGACGCGATGCTCGGTAACGCCTCGCCGCGAAAGCCCATCGTCGTCACCGAGGCAAGATCCCGGTCGGACCGGAGCTTGCTGGTGGCATGCCGCTCGAAGGCACGGGGAAGATCGGCACGGATGATTCCCTCTCCATCATCCGTGACTCGAATGAGGGCCAGTCCACCATCTTTCACATCAATCGTGATATGCAGACCTCCTGCATCGAGACTGTTTTCCAGTAATTCTTTCACGACAGCAGCAGGGCGCTCGACGACCTCGCCGGCCGCGATGCGGCTGACTACGTCGTCCGGGAGGACATGGATCTTGGCGGAGCAACTGGCGGGAGGCATGCTGCTAGACTCCAGGGAACGCCAGTAACAAGGGGACCACCTTAAGCCGTCTCGATGGACGTCCGATCATCGAATTTCGGCCAGCTTATTCTTGGCCAGCTTTGCCTCGTCCGACGTGGGAAACTCTTCAATGACCCGTTTGAGATTCTTCTTCGATTTGGCGAGATCTCCGGTTTCTCCCGCCGCGAGCCCCGACTTGAAGAGCGCCGCCGGCACCTTCTCGTTTCCCGGATACTCCGTCGAGAGATACTCGAACGATTGCATCGCGCGCACGTAATCTTTCTGCTGATAGGAGGACTCTCCCAACCAGTAGTAGGCATTCGGCGTCAGCGACGTGCCAGGGAAGTCTTTCACAAATCGCTGAAAGCCCGCCACCGCAAGATCGTATTTCCCGTTGAGATAGTCGTTGTACGCCAGATTGAACGCCGAC
>JANYBU010000025.1 GCA_025360665.1 Nitrospira sp. | reverse complement strand
GTACGACCACACCCAGTGAGTCCCCGACCAGAATCGCTTCGATGCCGGCCTGTTCGACAATGCGTGTGAAGAGTGCGTCGTAGGCCGTGACAACGATGAGCTTCTTCTTGTCACGCTTGTGCCGCTGAAACTCGGGGATCGTCATCAACCCACTTCCGCTTTGGTAATAATGTCAGCCAGCCGGTGCGTGGCCTTGATCGCCATAATATGGACCCCGTCGCAGTATGGCCGCACCGCCTTGATGGTCCGCACCGCGATGTCCACTCCCACATCCTCCGCGCGCTCGGGGCCTGCAGCCCTGAGTTCGTCGATCATCTCCTGCGGGACTGACACGCCAGGAATATTCGCATTCATGAACTCCGCCATCTTGGGATTCCGAAGAACGAGAATGCCCGCCAGCACTTTGACCTTGAAGGGGCGAACTGCCTTCATAAAAGATGCGAACTGCTCCGGATGGTAAATCGCCTGCGTCTGGAAAAACTGGGCGCCGGCTTTCACCTTCACTTCAAACTTGGCAAGCATCGGTCCCAGTGGATCGGCCTCGGGAGTCACCGCAGCCCCGATGGTAAATGCCGTCGAGCCATCCAGCTTGTTACCGGCCATATCCCGTCCGTTGTTGAGTCCTTGCACAAGCTGCATGACTTGGACAGAATCCAGATCATAGACCGGCTTCGCTTCTTTATGGTCTCCGACGGTCGGATAGTCCCCGGTGAGGCACAGGATATTGCGGATGCCGAGCATGGAGGCGCCCATGAGGTCCGACTGCATCGCAATCCGATTCCGATCACGGCAAGTTATCTGCATCACCGGATCGTGCCCGAGCTCGTAGAGCAGTCGGCAAACAGGAAGGGACCCGGCCCGTACCACGGCCGCCGTGTTGTCCGTCACGTTGACCCCGTGCACGCGCCCCAGCAACTGCTTGGCATTCTCTAACACGCCTGAAATGTTGGTGCCTTTGGGGGGATTGTACTCAATCGTGACAGCAAACTGTCCCTGATCGAGCACATCCTTCAATCGCCGCGGCTCTCGACTCATTTTTTCCTACCCCCCGCTTTCAGAAAAAGTGGCTGGGATGCTCTATCGTGCGCGCGTCCAGCGAGGGTCTTCTCAGGCCGCGCGTTGTGCAAGCACGGGATCGTTCCAGCTACCTCTTATAGCATCCCCGCCTTTCTCTTAGCAGACTCCACCGTGTTGTCCAGCAGCATCGCAATCGTCATCGGCCCCACGCCACCCGGCACAGGACTGATCCAACCTGCCTTCTGACTGACCGGTTCAAAATCAACATCGCCGACGACTTTCCCGTCGGGAAGCCGGTTCGTCCCCACATCGATCACAATCGCTCCTTCGCGCACCATGTCAGCCGTCACAAACTTGGCTTTCCCAATCGCGACCAGCAACAGCTCGGCTTCGCGACAGACCGCCGGCAAATCCTTCGTCTTGGAGTGACAAATCGTCACCGTGGCGTTGCGCTGGAGCAACATGAGCGCCAACGGCTTACCAACGATGTTGCTCCGTCCCAATACGACGGCGCGTTTCCCTTCAATGCTCACACCCGTGGATTCGATCATCTTGATGACGCCCTTCGGCGTACAGGCTTCAAACACGGGATGCCCCTCAACAAGTCGACCGAAATTGTACGGATGAAACCCATCTGCGTCTTTGTCGGGCGACACCGCTTCAAGAATGATCTTGCTGTCGATATGCTTTGGGAGCGGCAACTGAACCAAAATCCCGTGAATCTTGGGATCGGCGTTCTTCTTCTCGATCAAGGACAACAACTCTGCTTGCGTCGTGCTCGCCGGCAACTTGTGGTCGTCGATATAGATACCTGCCGCATCACAGGCTTTCTGCTTGCTCTTCACATAGAGATGCGAAGCTGGATCGTCGCCCACCAGAATCGTCGCCAGCCCGGGCTTCATCCCGGTCTTAGCCAAGACCGCCGCTGATTCGGTTGCCAACCGCTCACGTACTTGCAATGCCAAGACTTTGCCGTCGATCAATCGTGCCGGCACTGTTTCCTCCTCCTTGAGAGAAACCGTCAGAAAAAAGCAACGCACCATAACAGGGCATTTTTACGCAAGTCAACGCCCTGGTTCGCGTGGCGCAAGACCCGGGGCAAGATGATCAAAGGTTGAGACCTCTTTCTTCTCTCACCTCTATCCCCTCACCGTTCACCGTCAGTTCTTGGCAGGCTCTTCGGGTGACAGCCACGATGGATTCCTAAACCGTTTGTCGTACGTTCAATTCGTAGCGGGGGCACCAATTCTTCAACAGCTTGCAGGACCGCATTCGGACACGACTCGCAATTGTGCTAAATTTGGGCTAACCGCCCGACCGACATCCAACGCTTCGACGCCATCCCGCAAACCCTCCGGATAGTGATGGGCATACCGCTGAGTCATGAGTGGCGATTTATGCCCCAGGAGCCGTTGCACCTTGTACAGATCCATTCCGGCTTGGACCATCTGCGTAGCATAGGTATGGCGAAGGTCATGGAAATGGGAATCCGTCATCTTGGCTTTCTCTAGCGCGAGATTCAAACTTCGACTGATGTTGCTCGCACTCAGCCGTGTCTATGTTTCACTCGGAAATACCAACTCCGTTTACACCGAACGGCTTCCATACTTCTTGCGCGGCTTCTTAGGAAAGAGCCGTTCATCTTTCGCTAGCCCCTCACAATTCAAACTTTACCAGTACCCACGCCGTAGGGTATACAGCCTGCATCCTACGTACTAGCATAGGTTCCAATTCCCGCCCTGGTTGATGTAGAATGTCAGCGCACTGCGCCGGTTGGCGACTCGAAATGAACAGACACAGTCGTCCGACATGATGATCCCGCTCCAGAGGTCTTCATGAGGAGGACGGTCACAGCACCAAACTCAGCGGATTTCCGTCCAACAGGGCGTGGAGCGGAAGACCCAGGACTCCGCCGGGTGGGTGCCCCACAGCATACCAAAGCAGAAAGGAACGACTCATGGACCCATTGAGTAGCGAAAAGCGTGAACGTCTGATCGACGTAGGCCCGGCAGGATTCCATCCGCCGTGTGCGATGCAGCTTGGTGTCACTCATCCCGATTCCGGATTCGGACTGTTGTACGGTCACCACGCTCCGGAGGATGAGGTCATCGCTGAGTCCGCAAGGCAACTGTTTACCCGGAAGAATCCGATGATTTTCCCGGGGCCGTTGTATTTATGGGCCTGGAATACGGAATGGATGGCGAAAGGGCAAGCGTTGCTGAAACTTGCGGCGGAGATCCCGAACGTCATGATCATTCCGATGCCGGACTATCGGCCCAAGTACCCCAAGATCGATCCGGAAGAGGTCATCAACCCGAATCATCCGAACCTGACGATCTGGGGAAACAAAATCGAAGTGGCCCTGTTCATCGGCATTCACTGCCATTACGCCAACCTGGCGTTGCGGATGGTGCGGGCCTGAACGAACTGCCTTACGGTCGCCTACTGCCATGACATTCATGAAGACGCGATGCTTAGCGTGCAGGATGTCGATCCGAAGAAGATGGACCATGTCATCGACATTTTTCGAACCGTTCGGAAGGAATTGGGCATTGAGATGCCGAAAAACGGGGAAAATGTCCGGCTGACGGAGACACAGGTCCGCGCGAACCATGGGATCGAGCGAGTGAATACACAGCCGGCGTAAAGGTTGCGGGTCCGGCGTGGGAAAGAAGGCCAAAAAGAACAGGAGCACGAGCATGACGGTGAAAGCTGAACGCTCGGTGGAACCACCAGCACTCAGGCTCTATGCGCCGAGTGAGGAATGGATCGCACGAATCGGTCGGCTTCATGATGCCCTGGCAGTTTATCCAGCGGATATCTTGGCACGGTGCGACCTGGCGACGTTGTTGGAGAAGCTGGGGCAACCGGAACATGATCGGCCCCCCCTGGCCCAGGTTCTATGTTAGCCTGGGACGTTCCAATCCGTGTGATTTATGCGGCAGGTGCCCTTGGGAGATCAAATCCCAATGTTCGACAAGGGTACAGATCGGGGGAGCACCCGCATTGGGACAAAGAAGTGATATGACGAACAAGAAAATTGTTATGCATCATGACAAGAACGTTGCTCTGGTCGCTCACGATAATAAGAACGGGATCTGGTGGAATGGGCCAATTACAACCGCGATCTATTTCCATACCACAAAGTGTATGCGACAGGCACCAATGGCGAGATCCTGGAACGTGAACCTGACTTTAAAATAACGAGATTCCAAAGCGGGCCCTTGGGCGGGGACCAGAAAATCGGTGCCAGAATTGTCTCTGACAAGATCAATATTCTCAGCTTTTTCTGGGATCCGCTCGAACCCATGCCCGCATGATCCCGATGTCAAGGCCCTCTTGCGCATGGCAGTGGTGTGGAATATTCCCATTGCCTGTAATCGCGATTCTCCGGATTTCGTGATCTCGTCTCCTCTCATGGATGGAAAATATGATCGCCTGATACCCGATTATGAGGGCTGCCGCAATCCTGAAATATAGACGAGGGGAAGGAGCAGGCTGAGGTGTCGGACACCACTCCTAGAGAAAGATGGTCTTCTGTGGCGAGGCTGTCTGTGCCCGTAGAACCCCGAATCTTAAGGTTCGCAAATTGTACGGTTCGGAAAGCCGAGCAGGACTCGAAGCATCAGGCAGAGCGTGTGCTAAATTTGTGCTACTAAAAGTTGTCCAAATAGCTGAGAACCTCTGAAACCAGTAAAGCAGCTGAAATACTCCTAACCCTCGGTATTCCAATAAAAAATGGGGAAACCATTTGAAACACCGAGCCTTTTCAAAATCATCTTTCTTCCATTCGACAACCACAGATCAAGAGCCATCTACCTTGTGAGCAGAATCTCCTCCGTGATGTCCCTTCTGACACGCGTCATCAACCATCCAGCAGCCTGGCTTATCTTGATCATACCCCTTGTGATCGTCAGCCCGCTCGGCGCCCAGATCACCGTGACGGAACTGCAATCTCCCTATAGCTTCGTGAATGATCCCCTCGAGAAGGGCTATTTCATCTCAAGCGTCAACGGCGAGTCGGAGGCTGCCGATAATAACGGATTCATCACCAAACTCGATCCCAACGGCAAACTCCTCGATCTAAAGTTCATCCAAGGCGGCAAGGGGAACGTCACCCTCCATGCCCCCAAAGGCATGGCCGTGGTGGAGCATGTGCTCTACGTGGCCGATCTCGATACCTTACGGGGCTTTGACACGACCACCGGTAAGCCCGTCCTGGCGCTCACCATCCGATCGCCATCTACCTCACAGTCGGGGCTGCCACAGGCCTCGTTGAGCGACGTGACCTTCGATGGCAAGAGCCACTTGTATTGCTCCGATCAGAAGGCCAACACAATTTACCGTGTCGATCTGGACACCCAGACGTTTTCCGTGCTGGTCACAGACCGCGCCCTGGCCGGCCCGTCAGGCCTTGTCGTCCATCCCAAGTCCGGCCAGATCATTGCAGTGAGTTGGGACAAGGGCAAGATTTCCGAGGTCTCGCCGGAAGGCCTGGTGACGGAACTCTTCTCCAACGGATTCTTTTCCAGCCGCTTTCAAAATCTTCGCGGGGTGGATTTCGACCGTTGGGGCAACATGTACGTGTCGGATTTCACGACGGGAAAAGTCTGGCGCATGAGTTGGGACAAGCGGTTTCAAGTCATCGCCGAATTCTTACCCTCGCCGGGAGATCTGAGTATCGACCGTGCAAACAACCTCATCCTTGTTCCGTATGAATTGGCCCATGCGGCCGAGATGAACGGGCTGGAAACCCCCAGTGAT
>JANYBU010000397.1 GCA_025360665.1 Nitrospira sp. | reverse complement strand
GGTGCAGAACGATATGATCGTGGACGCGAAGTTCAAGACCTTCGGTTGCGGCTCCGCGATCGCCAGCTCGAGCCTCGCCACCGAGTGGTTGAAAGGCAAAACGATCGAAGAAGCCCAGAAGATTAAGAACACCGACATCGTGCAGGAGCTGAATCTGCCGCCTGTAAAGATCCATTGCTCCGTGTTGGCAGAGGATGCGATCAAGGCCGCCCTTGCGGACTACCAGAAAAAAGCCGACGGAATACTGGCTGACGCGAAGTAACGTGAACAAAGGGAGCGCGCCATGGACACAACGAACGCAGAAACCCAAGCTACCGTGATTACGCTCAGCGAGGCGGCGCTGAAGGAAGTGAAACGCCTCATCAACGTACAGGGCCTCACTGAGGGGGGGCTCCGCCTCGGTGTGAAGGGCGGCGGCTGCTCAGGCCTCAGCTTTACGATCAACTTCGACGAAAAGATCGGCCAGCATGACCAAGTCCATGACTTTGACGGTGTAAAAGTGATTGTCGACACCAAGAGCGCCATTTATCTTCAAGGCACGCAGTTGGATTTCCAAAAAGACCTGAGGGGCGGGAACTTCAAATTCGTCAATCCAAACGCCGACAAGACCTGTGGCTGCGGAGAGTCGTTTTCGGCCTAACGAGTGTCAGCAGAGCACATCACTTGTCCAACGGGCATGGCAGGTCGCCATGCCCGTGCTGTCAAGGAGACCGCATGGACCATCACACCCATAGCACCGCCGGCCCACGTGAGCTGCAGATGGCTCGCAGCATGTGCTGGCACTGTCAGTCTGAAGTAGCCGGTGAATATTTCTGTGACCGTTGCGTCAAGGTCCAGCCGGTTTCGAAAGAACTCGATTACTTCACCTGCCTGGGCTTCCCCCGCCGCCTCACGATCGACCAGCACCAGCTGGAAGCCAAATTCTACGAACTGAGCCGGGCATTCCATCCCGATTTCTATCAGAACAAGAGCGCTGCCGAGCAGACCATCAGCCTCGGCAATTCCGCCATGTTGAATACCGCGTACCGGACGCTCCGTGATCCGATTGAGCGGGCTGAGTATCTCCTCGATCTGGAAGCCGGGTCGGTGAAAGAGATTCGGAATTCTCCTCCCGCCGACCTCTTTGAAGAAATTCTTGAACTACAAGACACATTGAACGAGTACCGAGCCGCCGGCCGCGCGTCAGAAACCGAGTCGACGCTCCGCGCGAAACTCCAATCGGAACGGCACACGCTCGAACAACGGCAACGGGACATGGAAGCCATCCTGCAGCAGCTTTTTGTTCAGTGGGACATACTCCAAGATCGCGGGGAGGCGACCGACCAGGCGAGGGCCGAGCGCGACCGTATCCTGAAGCAGATGCGCGAAAATCTGTCTAACCGGACCTACGTCAAGAATATCGTGAGCGACCTCGTCTCAACCATCGGATAATCACCACCATGGCACGTATCGTCGGCATTGATCTCGGCACAACGAATTCGCTGGTGGCCTATATGGCGGACGGACGTCCGTGTGTCATACCAGGCCGGAACGAGCGCACGATGGTTCCCTCGGTCGTGGCGATGACCGACAATGGCTTCATCGTCGGCGATCCGGCGAAAGAGCACTTGACTCGCAGCCCGGAACGGACCGTCTATTCCGTAAAGCGATTCATGGGAAAGGGCCTTGAGGACGTACAGGGCGAGCTGGCTTACTTCCCCTACCACTTGACGGAACAGGGCGGAGTGATCCGGATCAAGCTCGGCGAGAAAACCTATTCGCCGCCGCAGATCTCGGCCATGATCCTGAAGGAACTGAAGCAACGGGCCGAGGCGCATCTCGGCGAGAGCATTACCAAGGCCGTCATCACCGTCCCTGCCTATTTCAACGATAGCCAGCGGCAGGCGACGAAGGATGCAGGCATGATTGCAGGGCTCGACGTCTTACGGATCATCAATGAACCGACCGCTGCCTCGCTGGCCTATGGGCTCCAACAGAAAACTCAGGGCACAATTGCTGTCTATGACCTTGGCGGGGGAACCTTCGATATTTCCATCCTGAAACTCAAGAACGGCATCTTTGAAGTCCTTGCGACCAACGGCGACACGCATTTAGGAGGCGATGACTTCGATCGCCAGATCGCAGACCTCTTTGTCAGGGAGGTCCGCGAACAACATGGTCTCGATTTGATCGCCTATCCCGACCATATGCAGGCGGTCCGACTGGAAGCCGAACGGACAAAGATCAGGCTTTCCGATGAGCTGAAGACCACGGCCATACTCGACCTGCCGGAGGGTAAAGGCCGATATTCGAGAGATCTCACGCGCGATCAACTCGAATCTCTCACCATGGACTTAGTGGAGCACACGCTCAGGCCCTGCCGTCTCGCCCTGAAGGACGCAGGCCTCACCCCGAGCGACATCGATGAGGTGGTCCTCGTCGGCGGCTCGACTCGTATGCCACTGGTCCGCCGGCACGTCCAGGCGCTCTTTGAGAAACAGCCCCATTGCGAGCTGAACCCTGATGAAGTCGTCGCGCTCGGCGCGGCCGTCCAGGCCGATATTCTCAGTGGCGGAACGACCGATATGTTATTGCTCGACGTGACACCCCTCTCCCTTGGCATCGAAACCATGGGCGGAGTGATGAGCATCTTGATTCGACGCAATACGACTATCCCGGCCAGTGCCAAGGAAATGTTCACCACCTATGTCGATGGCCAAACCGGCGTGGATATCCATATCCTCCAAGGCGAACGCGAACTGGTGCAGGACAACCGCAGTCTGGCCCGCTTTCGGCTAAAGGTCCCTCCGCTCCCGGCCGGCGTCCCGCGCATCGAAGTCACGTTCTTAATCGATGCGAATGGAATCCTGAATGTCTCGGCGCGGGATGTTCGCACCGGCGAGACCCAATCACTCGCCGTGAAACCGTCGTACGGCTTAAGCGACGACGAGGTCGAACGGATGATCGGCGAATCGTACAAGTTTGCCGACGACGACTTGAAAGCACGTCAGCTCATTGAAGCCAGAACGGAGGCTGAGACCATTCTCATGGCGACAGAGAAGGCTCTCAAGCAAGGCGCTCACCTGGTGGGGGAGGAAGACCTGTCCTCGATCAGGGCCTCGATGGCCGCAGTCGAGGCGACCAAATCCGGAAAAGATCACAAGGTCATTCGAGCCAAGATGGCTGATCTCGAAAAGGCCACCCATCATCTCGCAGAAGTTTTGATGGACACATCGTTGAGGCAAGCCTTGGAGAACAAGAAGCTGTCAGAGTTCAGTGACGTGTGACGAGTGATGGGTGATGAGCCGGACGATCAGAAGAATCCGCCCTCAGAATTTCACGCATCACACATCACTGATCACCCATCACTAAGGAACGAACAATGGATCTGATGTGGCAGGATACCGAGGATATTGCGATCCGTTTAGTCGAAGAACATTCGGAGTCGGACCCGCTCACGGTTCGATTTACCGACATGCACGCCTGGATCGTGGCACTTCCCGACTTCAGGGACGATCCCAAAAAATCGAATGAAAAAATCCTGGAAGCGATTCAGATGGCTTGGCACGAGGAGTATCAGGACTCGAAGTCATGATACGTTGAACCTCCCTCCGCGAAGTTATACTGAGGTCCGTTGAATGTTGAAGCGTGGCTCCCCCCGTGGAATACTCCACGGCAGCGATCACGAAAGCAGCCACCGATGAGAATAGCCACGGTGCAACAGAAGCATGTCATGGCAGGATTGAGGGCGATGTCGGGGGAGCAACAGTTGTTAGGCAACCCACGTGCTCCACTCGGGCAAGCCTGTACTGTGCCCGGCACAGCACAGGTAGACAGGAAACGCTGCCAACGGACTTTCTCAGCATTCTGTTAGGACTTCTTGAAGGACGAATCTTAGACGCCGTAGGCCAAAATCAACCCGATCAACGTGTAATATATACCGGTGCCCCGCTATTATCCGGAGGACTCTCCCCTTCGACTCATTCGCCAAACCGTAGGACACACCAGCCGGAAGACCGTGTCCACCACCGCGACGACCCCTGTACAAATCATTTTCATGACTCAATCTTCCCTCGGATTAATGGAATAAAACGAAGGCGGCATCAAACTGAAGTTGCCAGACCAGACGCAATGGCTCTTAAAGTAAAAATGGCGCCCGGGAGGAAAAACTGAGGGAGATAGGCTAGGAGATGGCAGAGGTCTTGGCAAGCGCTTTCAATGCCGTCGAGACCTCCCTGAAAGAATGAGCAAGCTTGTCGAGTTGTGACCCCTTTGACATCACCTCACCTGCTATAGACGTGAGTTGACTGTCATAGCTCCCGACCTCGGAGGCAACCTCGGAAACCTTCGCGAGCATTTCTTTACAAGCAGTCAATTCTCGCTGCAGTTGCTGAGAACTGGCTTGAGCGGCCTTGACTTCCTCCATGGAAGCTTGCACCTGTTGCGTCAATCGGCCGACATAGGCCTCTCGGTCCCTCATGTCGGATTCCAGGTTGATCCGTACTTCTTCGCTCTCGCGGCGGCGCTCCTCCAGATTGCGTATGGCCTGAATCCAGGGAGCAAGATCGCCGCCGAGCTTTGGCGAATCAGGCAACGGTTGTCCGCGCTCCAACGCCTTTATCGCAGGTTGTAGCCATTCAACGAACGCCATCACCTCGCCCAGCTTCAGGTCGGTCGTCGAAGCGGGATTTGGCGCAGATGAGCCATTGCTATTCGGAGAGGCTTGTGCCGGCTGTGGGGCTGCGGAGGGTTTCGCCTTCTTCTGTTGGCCATTCCTCGGCTGTGCCCAGCGATGATATTCCAACAGGACCGCAATACAATGGC